>VGDN01000033.1 GCA_016869695.1 Alphaproteobacteria bacterium | reverse complement strand
CCAAACCACATCTCAAATCCAACCAAGGCTTGTTCAACCAGCATGCCTATTCCGGTGATAATTTTATTCCCGTGCGCTTCTGTGGATCTGAGCAGCTCGGTCATTAAGGGTTTGTAGACGATATCATAAACAAGGGCGGAGGGATTTAGTTTTGAGATGTTAAGTAGCAGCGGTTCTTGCCCGACCATTCCAAGCGAGGTTGTGTTCACCAATAAATCGCATTCGCTGAGTTGTTGTTCGAAATCGCGCATATTCAAAAACTCGGCGTCGAAAAGATTTTTGGGGGTGCGATTGGTTAGGAATATTTTTTCTGTGCCGGATTTCATGAGTCCATAAACCACAGCCCGCGAGGCTCCGCCGGCGCCGATGATGAAGCAGGTTTTATTTCTTAGATCAAAATCGGGCGCAGAATTTTTGATGTTTTGCAGAAATCCCGAGACGTCGGAGTTAAATCCGCGCAGTTTTTTTTCGGGAGTGATCAGTACGGTATTTACTGCGCCGGTTAGGCGCGCGGTTTCATCAAGCTCGTCGCAGATTTCAAAAATTTTTTCCTTGTGGGGGAGGGTGACGTTGAAGCCGGCAAAGCCTTGATGTTTCAGCTTTTGTACCGCTTCACGTAACTCATCTTTTTTAACGTGAATCGCTTCGTAAGTGCCATCGATACCGTATTTTTGCAGGAAAAAATTATGAATTTTTGGTGAGAGTGAATGGGAGATTGGATCACCGATTACGCCAGCCTTAATCACGCCTTCTCTCCTTCAATCGCGCCTTCTTCTTTCTTCGCCTCGCCCTCATCTTTCTTGGATTTTAGCTTAGAGTGATCTGGCATGAAAGGCTCTTGCTTCGGCACTTTAGTTTTTTTCCAGAGGCGCGAGGTGAACATCTTCTCCTTAAAGTAGATGATCTTTTTGCAGCGGATTGGCGGTTGGGATTCGATCAAAATAATCTGCTCTTCGCGCGGAAGTTGGATGACTTCTTGCGGCAAGAGAAGGGCGCGCTGAACATCTGAAACGTGAAGCGAACGGGCGCCAGGATTGAGGTCGAGATATTTTGGTTTGTTGTAAGAGATTTGTGTCGCGGTTTTGTTGCCGATGAGTTGCGAAATGAGGTTGGCGGTTTCCATGTTGTTCGCTGCGAAGGTAATACGGTAAGTCGAGTTCGAGAGGAATGAGTTCATTCCGCTTTCTTCATAAATACCTTTGAGCTGCTCGGTGTCTTGGATGATCAAAAACAGACGCACTTTGTAACCACGGAAATAAGCGATGCCGGCCTGGAACTGTTCCATTTTTCCAAGAGTCGGGAACTCGTCCATCAGCATCAGCACGCCAAATTTTTCGTCGGGACGAGGCATGTGAGCAGTGAAGAAGGCGGCGGCTTGTTGGTAGAACATATTCATCAAAGGCCTGAGACGCGTGATGTTGTCTGGTGTCAAGCCGACGTAACAAGTGTGAGGAGTGAGTTTGAACTCATGCAAACTGAAATCGCTGGTTGCAGTGGTGGTGTCGATCAACGGGTTGGCCCACAATTCCAGTGACGAGTTGGCGGTTGAGGTAACGGAACCACGTTCTTTGTCCGGCTTCTGTAGGTAGGAAGCGATGTTCATGTAAGAGACTGGGTGAATCTTTTTGCCCATGGTGTCGAGCACGACAGCGAGATTGTAGACGACGTCATCATTACGCAGAGTGCGCACCACTTCGCCCAAAGTTGCGGGCTTGTCGTCGGCGGCAACGAGATAGAGCATTATGCCCGTAAGCAGCGCACGCGCTTCGTTCTGCCAAAATTCCTGTTCGGGCAAAAGGAAGTTACAGATTTTTTGCACGTCATCGACCATCTGGCCAGGCTTGTTGCTGATCCAATCCATCGGGTTGTAGCAATGCGAGATGCCGTCGGGATCAGCGGGATTCCACAGATAAACTTTTTGTTTGAGATGCTTGCGGCGCCAGCCGGAAGTGAATTCGTAGTTTTCGAGTTTGATGTCATGCACGATGACCGACTGCTCCCAGAACAAAAGATTCGGGATTACGAAACCCACACCTTTACCGGAACCAGTTGGCGCGAAGAGGAGGATATGTTGGAAGCCGTCAACGATCAGCATTTTGTTTTTATACATCCCCATCAACACACCTTTTTTGGAACGTAAACCCATCTTCTTAACTTCGCTCTGAGTTGCCCAGTGAGCGTCGCCGTGAATCGATTCCGGTTTTTTGAATGGTCGCCAATCCATGATTGGGGCGCGGAAAATCCAGGCTGAGGTGAGGAGCAGGGCGTAAGGCACGATGGTGGCGAACCATAATTTCCAGATGAAACCGTTATAGCTGGTAGTGGTGAGTTTGTCGTGATTGGCGAAGTAGAATTTCCAGTAGGCGATGAAGGTGTTGTAGATGTAGATGAACTGCTTTTGGATGGGGAGGTTTATGTAGGCTTTGATGATGTCCCACTTGCCGGTGATGCTAAAAATAACGAGACTTCCGGTGATGTAAAAACAGGTGGCGAGAACGAAAATGATGAGCGAGCCGATGATGACGAAGTTGCGTAGGTGGCGGATCGCTGGGACATCATTAACAGAGGATGACATTTAACTTTTAATCTTCTTTTGGTTAGGAGCTCGACAATTTTTCTTTTTTCGCTTCATATTGCGCAACGTTAATTTTGTAGTGAGGATATGTTTGGCAAAAACAAAAAATTAAAAGCAGAAAATCACTCTGGTTTTGAACTGGATGTGCAGGAAATTTTCCCAACCCTGCAGGGTGAGGGGCCTTATGTCGGTCAGCCGGCTAGTTTTATCAGGCTTGGTGGATGCAATTTGGCCTGCGAATTTTGCGACACAGAATTCGAATCTTACCAAAAAATTTCGTTCGCTGAGATTTTGCAGAAGGTAAAAAATTTTGGAAAAAAGTTGGTAGTCATCACTGGTGGAGAGCCGATGCGTCAGCCAATTGAGCGGCTTTGTGATGAGTTAGTGCGGTTGGGATTTTTAGTGCAGATCGAAACTAATGGGACGATTTTTCGTAATCTTAATCCCGAGGTGAAGATTATTTGTTCACCAAAAGTTACTGCCGGGAAATATCACCAGATCAGGCCAGACCTACTTTCACGCATCAATGCTTTTAAGTTCATCATCTCGAAATCGAACAAGAATTACTGCGAAGTTGGTGAGGTTGGTCAGTCAAAAACTAACGTGCCGGTTTATGTGCAGCCTATGGATGAATATGACGAAGCCAAGAACAGAGCGAATCTAGCGCATGCGGTGAGTCTATGCGAAAAACACGGCCACTTCCTTTCGCTGCAAACACACAAGATTCTGGGGATTGCGTGATTTGTTAGTAAATCGGAAACTGCTTACAAAGCGCGACAACCTTGGCCTTTACCTTAGCTTCCAACTCACGATTTCCATCTTCGCCACTCTTCACGAATCCTTCCAAAACATCGCAGATCATATGACCGATGCGTTCGAATTCCTTCTCCTTAAAACCACGAGTTGTGCCGGCTGCTGTGCCGAAGCGTAGACCGGAAGTAACGAAAGGTGAGCGTGGATCATTCGGGATCGCATTCTTGTTGCAGGTAAGGCCGGCGCGCTCGAGCACCTTTTCCGCTTCTTTTCCAGTGAGAGTTTCAAGTGGCGTGAGATCAACAACCATAAGGTGGCAATCGGTGCCGCCGGTGGTGATTTTCAAACCGCGTTTAACCAAAACTTCCGCAAGAATCTTGGCGTTAGCGACAATCTGCTTGGCGTAAGTTTTAAATTCTGGATGTAGCGCCTCGTCAAATGCCACGGCCTTCGCCGCGATTACGTGCATCAGAGGACCGCCCTGCAATCCAGGAAAAACAGCAGAGTTAATCTTCTTCGCCAGCTCTTCATTATTAGTCAGAATCACGCCGCCGCGAGGACCGCGCAAAGTTTTGTGAGTTGTGGAAGTGACGATGTCAGCAACGCCTACTGGAGATGGATAAAGCCCAGCAGCAACAAGTCCGGCGACATGCGCCATGTCGACCATCAGCAAAGCACCAACTTCATCAGCGATTTGTTTGAAGGAAGACCAATCAACAATGCGTGGGTAAGAGGAAATTCCGGCGACGATTAATTTTGGTTTGTGCTCGCGAGCTAACGCCGCCGCTTGTTCATAATCAATCAAGCCATCATCGGTGCGAATGCCATATTGTACTGATTTAAGCCACATGCCGGAAATTGTGCGCTGCGCGCCGTGAGTTAAGTGACCGCCGGCGGCAAGCGACATGCCGAGGATTGTGTCGCCTGGCTGTAGTAATGCTAGATAAACCGATAGATTTGCACTCGCGCCAGAATGTGGCTGAACATTTGCAAACTTTGCGCCGAATAATTCGCAAAGCCGATCGATTGCTAGCTGCTCAATCTCATCAGAAAACTCGCAACCACCGTAATATCTCTTTGTTGGATAGCCTTCGGCATATTTGTTAGTAAATACCGAGCCTTGTGCCTCTAAGACCGCGCGGCTCACGATGTTTTCGGAAGCAATCAATTCGATCTGATATTTCTGACGATCAGTTTCCTTCAAAATCGCTGAAAAAATTTTTGGATCGGATGAGGAGAGGGGGGAGGAGAAGAAGGTCATGTTGATTTTTTGTTTTGAGTAAGAAGGATGTGCAGAATCACGATGAGGGGATTATCCGAAGGGTTTAGTCCCAAGGAAGACGCCCCTCTTTTCAAGATTAAGGAGGTATATCCGTTAAGGATACACCTCCTTTTTTATTGGATGTTTTTCAAGTTTTGCCTTTAGCCCGCTTAAGAAACTAACCGAGTTACTCTTCTCAAACTGCCTTAGCAAACCGAATATTTTTGTTGGTTGGGAATGATTAGTCGTGCCAACTTGTCGTTTCTCTCTAGATGTTCAATCAGGCAATGGAAGTCGCCGTCGCCACTAACAATGATCGCTCTATCGTAATTCTGATACTCGATCATCGCATGCAAAACCAACTCCGCGTCAACATTACCTTTCACTTTACCATCCCGCAAAACCAATGTTGGCTTAAATACCAAGAGGTATCCCGCTTGTTGCAACTCTGTGTACATAGCCTCGTTTCCAGGCACATAACCAATGAATAAAAATGCTTTTGTAACCGAAAAACGATCATGCAAATAAACCAAGAACCTAGCAAAATCCAGCTTCCAACCCTGGCTACGAATACCAAGATTTAAGTTCTGACTATCAATAAATGCGAAGTTTTTCTGTCTGATTTTCATATGTGGTGTTGCTGTTGTTACAACCCAAACCTACCAAAACTCACCCTCTCCTCAAGCTTGTCCAGCAAGCTTTCAGCGAGATTTAGTTTTTCGGTAAGAAGGGATTTGAGGAAGCTCTTTTTGGTTGAGATATTCACGATCTCAACATCATCACCAAACTTTTCTTTCATCTTGCTGCGCAGGTCGGCAACCGCATCAACGAGTCCAAGCTCGACCGCTTTTTTTCCTGACCAAAAAGCACCAGTGAAAAGCTTTTCTTTTGGTTTCTTTAGCCTATTACCACGCCTTGATTTTACTAACTCCTTAAAGCTTTCAAAAATATCGCGCTGTGCGTTTTTTAGGATCTCAACACTCTCTAAATCTTCCGGCAAAAATGGATCGAGAATCGCTTTATTTTTTCCCTCCGCATGCACGCGGCGATCGACGCCGATTTTCTTGATCAGATCAACAAATCCAAAGCCAGAGAATATCACACCGATTGAGCCGATGATCGAGGAGTTGTGGGCATAAATCTCATCGCCAGCAAGAAGAAGCCAATATCCGCCTGATGCGGCGACATCTTGCGCGAATGTATAAACTGGAATTTTTTTCTCCGTACTTAACTCACGAACATAGTTGTAAATTAGTTCGGACTGAACGGGCGAGCCACCAGGAGAGTTGACAGCAAGTGCTACCGCCTTCACCCGCTTCATCTCGAAAGCGCGTTCCAAAAGTGGTTCGACATTTTGCATATTCAAACCGGCTTCGAGTTTGGAATCTTTGCCAATCACGCCATGCAAGTTCAAGCAAGCAACGCGCGGTGTTTTTTTGCAGCAGAAGATTTTCTTAAAAAACTTGGTGATGAGACAGTTAGACTTCTTGTAGTTGCTCATTTTGATGCTTGTTGAGGATTGAAAAATTTTTGAGATCGAACTCGCCGCGTATGATTTTGTATATGTAATTCGCGCAGCAAAAAATCAGAAATGCAGTTAAGATAATCATCAACGAAACCCACAGCCCGCTTGCCCCAAACAGTTTCATGATCATTCCGGTTATTAATAATCCACAGATATTTCCGACCAGGCTCATACGTGAGAAAGCACTGTTAACCGCCAATCGTTGCGTTGGTTTATACTTCTCATTAATCAAAATAATCGCTGGCAGCTTCATACAAGAAAGGCAGCCAAACATTAGGAAAAGCAAGGCGTGCATGCGTTGTAAATCATAGTTAGAGTAAAGCAGATAAACACAAATCAGCGACATTACTGCGCCACTAATCATCAGCATGCGGCGATTTAATAAGTCAGTGAGATAACCAGCCGGGATGTAAAGAATCGTTCCAAAAAGTAAGACTGAGAGAAGAAGAGCGGCATGGTTTTGTGGCATGCCAATCTTGATTCCGTAGATGATGAGGAATGCGCTGGCGGAAGACATGGCATAGCTCACTGAAAATCCGGCAAACATAATTTTTGGCGAGTTTTTGATGTAGCGCCAAATACTGATTTTCTTCTCTTCACGTACTGTGCTATCGATCTTTTCCAGGCGATATAGCGGCAACATCGACGTTAAATAAAACAAAGCGGTGATCACGAAAGAGATAAACTCCTCGCCAGTTTCCATCAGGTTCAACAGCACCACACCAATCGAGTTGCCAATCGCAACTAGCATTGTGCCGAGCGAAATAATAATCGCGCGAACATGCGGTGGCGCTAGTCCTATCATCAACGTGAAACGCGTTACACCACAGGTGAATAATGATGTGCCAAGTCCGAAGATGGTTAGGATCCAGAAGAAGTAGTTAAAATATTTGTAGAGCAGTAGCGTACAAAAGGCCGAAACAAGCGAGCCAACATAGATACTAACAATCAAACCAACCTTGCGTCCAATCGCAGGAAGAAAGCGAGAAAATATTACCCCGGCACCAATCTGAGTCATCGCTGAGAGTGACATCAGAATCTCATTTTGTACATGATATTCAAGCTTAAAGGCGATCAGCACCATCAAGATTCCATAACCCACTGCTGACAAAAAAATCGAAGAAAAGACTGCGCCAAGATCGCGGACTAAACCAAGCGTCCAGTGAAATTTCTCATCCTCATAAACCTTCTTAAGTGGTAATGGCGAAAACCCGCCGCCATGAGTGTCGTAGGTGCGCGGAATAACTTCTTGATGAGAACGGAAGAAGACTAGCATTTGTTTTGGTTATAAGTCGTAAGTCATAAGTCGTAAGTTCAGCAGTAAGATTACTACTTACGACTCACGAACTTATGACTCTTTTCTTACATCAGTTAAGTGGCCAGCAATCGCTGCTGCTGCTGCCATCGCCGGGCTCATGAGATGCGTTCTGCCACCGCGGCCTTGGCGGCCTTCGAAGTTGCGGTTTGAAGTTGAGGCGCAGCGTTCGCCGAATTCGAGTTTGTCGGCATTCATGGCTAAACACATAGAACAACCAGGTTCGCGCCACTCGAAGCCAGCGGCGGTGAAGATTCTGTGTAGACCTTCTTTTTCAGCTTGTTCTTTTACCAAACCAGATCCTGGAACGATCATAGCCAGTTTAATATTTTTTGCGATATGCTTTCCATCCAATATTTTCGCGGCTTCGCGGAAGTCTTCGATTCTGCCATTCGTGCATGAACCGATAAAAACTTTATCGATTACGATTTCAGTCAAAAGTGTTCCGGCCACAAGTCCCATATATTCAAGAGATCTTACAACTGCTGCTTTTTTTCCTTCATCGGCAAAATCTTCTGGTGCTGGAACTTTTGCAGTAATAGGCAAAGCATCTTCTGGACTAGTTCCCCAAGTCACTTGCGGTGCGATTTCTTCGGCTTTCAAGTGAAGTTCTTTGTCGTATTTTGCGCCAACGTCTGACTTCAAATTTTCCCAGTACTTTACTGCTGCATCGAAATCTTTTGGTGCGAGTGGGCGGCCTTTTAAGTAGTCATAAGTTTTTTGATCAGGTGCGATCAGGCCCGCGCGGGCACCGGCTTCGATTGACATGTTACAAACAGTCATTCTGCCTTCCATCGACAAGTCGCGGATTGCACTACCGGCATATTCAATCACGCAACCAGTCGCGCCCGCAGTGCCAATTTCTCCGATGACGGCGAGAGCAATGTCCTTCGCAGTAACGCCTTTGCCGAGTTTACCTTCAATATTTACTAAAAAATTTTTGGCGCGTTTCTGGATGATAGTTTGTGTTACTAAAACATGCTCAATTTCTGACGTACCAATCCCAAAAGCGAGAGCACCAAAAGCACCGTGAGTTGAGGTGTGCGAATCACCGCAAACAATTACCATTCCTGGTTGCGTAAGACCTTGTTCTGGGCCGACGATGTGAACGATTCCCTGTTTTTTGTCGTCGAGATCGAAATATTTTATGCCGAATTCCTTGCAGTTTTTTTCGAGAGTTTCGACTTGAATGCGCGAAGTTTTATCTTTGATGCCGGAGGTGCCGTGACCGCGATCGGTTGTTGTTGTTGGTACATTGTGATCAGCTACAGCAAGATGTTTTTCCGGATGACGCGGCTTGCGGCCATTTATGCGCAAACCTTCAAATGCTTGCGGCGAAGTAACCTCGTGAATGAGCTGGCGATCCACGTAAATCAAGGATGAAGAGTTGTCATCATCAACTAAGTGTGCAGCCCAAATTTTATCGTAAAGCGTTTCTGACATTGTTGGAAAAAAGTTTAGGAAACCTTAATGGACCATTTCTTGGCCAAATAATCGCGAATGTCCTTTCTCTCATCATTCTTCAAGACACGATTAAAAATTAGGATCTCGGCGAAATCCATTGACCAAGTTGTTGGGGATATAGGCGTGTCTGGTGATAAAAGCATCGAACTAAAAACAAGGCTAGGTGTGCAATCGCCATTATTGCGAGCCGAAAGCGGAGAGTTCTTGCCGTTAAAATAAACTGTGGTTCCATCATTAACCGAACTAGCCCCAACCACAGAATCACGAACGACCTCAAGAATTCCGGCATTACTACTGGCAGGAACGGTAAATGCTTTTTCACCACCATTAAACACGATTGCCATCTGATTACTACTCCAGTAACTCACATTCACTCCAGTGCAGGCGTAGCTTTGATTGCCAAGCTGAATCATGCGTGCAACCGAGGATGAGTTGTGACTGCTTGAGGCTACAATGAAGGCGGTGAAACTTGGATTATTTGCTAAATCATTGATGATGGAATTTGTGGACATGGTCTGAACCGTGGCTGAAGTTGAGGCGAATCTTAACACCGGCAAACCGTTCTGTCCCTTAGCTACATATGTTGGTCTGTTGGCGGAAATGTTCTGACTTAAGGTATATTTAAAAACCTGTTGTGGGTTGGTGTCATACCATTTTGTGACTGTATTTCCATCCATTGATTCGGAATCGGAAATCGCTTTTTCTGCAGTTGAATCAAACCAAAGCAACAAGCCGTAAATGCTGTTAACTCCGGCTCCTGTGGTGATTGAGCGCGCAGTAGTAAGTTTAAACTGATAAACCATCCGAG
>VGDN01000032.1 GCA_016869695.1 Alphaproteobacteria bacterium | reverse complement strand
GTCGCGCAAGATCTGCTCACGATATTCGTCACGCACACGCTCAACATCAGTGTCGTCCAAACGCAGGAAAAATTTTCCGCCAGTTTTCTTGGCGTAGAGAAAGTTAATGATTGCCGCGCGAATATTTCCGACATGCAGGAAGCCTGTAGGGGAGGGCGCAAAGCGGCAGATTGTCATCTTTTTAACTGTGAATTTGTCTTTTATCGACAGCGAGGGCGGCTTCTTTTACCGCTTCATTGTAAGTCGGGTGAGCGTGACAGGTGCGAGCAATATCTTCTGCCGAGCCGCCAAACTCCATTGCTACCACCACCTCATGAATTGTGTTGCCAGCTTCGCGGCCAATGATGTGAGCGCCTAAAATACGGTCGGTTTTGGCGTCGGATAAAATCTTGACGAAGCCTTGCTCATCACCAGTTGCGCGAGCGCGCGAGTTGGCCATCATTGAGAATTTTCCAACCTTGTAAGCAACGGAAGTAGCCTTGAGCTCTTCTTCTGTTTTACCTACGCAGGCCACTTCTGGGTAAGTATAAATCACGCTTGGGATTACGTCATAATTCACGTGACCAGCTTGTCCGGCAATGATTTCAGCAGCAGCAACTCCTTCATCTTCAGCCTTATGTGCCAACATTGCGCCGGTGGTTACGTCGCCGATTACAAAAATATTTTCGACGGAAGTGCGTAGGTGATTATTTTCAATGAAGCCGCGCGAGTTGGTTTTGACGCCAGCATTTTCTAATCCGAGATTTTCTGTGTTAGGACGACGACCGATGGCTACTAGAACCACATCAGCTGAGAGAGTTTCCTTTTTTCCGTCAGCAACAGACTCGACTTCAAGTTTTACGCCATTTTTATCATTCTTGACCGAGAGAACCTTGGTCGAAAGTCGGAAGTTGAACTTCTGTTTTTCAAGGATGCGTTGGAAGTTGCGGGACACTTCTGCATCCATACTTGGTGTGATTTTGTCGAGGAATTCAACTACTTCGATTTCTGCACCAAAACGACCCCAAACTGAGCCAAGTTCAAGTCCGATTACACCCGCACCAATCACAATCATTTTGCCTGGAACCTTTTCCAAATCGAGTGCGCCGGTCGAAGATACGATTACCTTCTCGTCAATTGGGGCGCCGGGAAGATTGGTTACTTCCGAACCGGTCGCAATGATGAAATTTTTTGCCGAAATTTTTTCTTTTACACCATCAGATTTGGTGACTTCGATTGTGTTTTTATCCAAGAATTTCGCCGCACCTTCAATCGAGGTAACCTTGTTTTTCTTGAAGAGTCCTGCAATGCCGCCTGTCAAGCCAGCAACGATCTCGTTCTTATTAGCCAAAAGTTTTTTGACGTCGATTTTTGGTGCAGAAACCGCGATTCCCAACTTCTCAAATGAATGTGCGGCGTCGTGAAATTTGTGAGAGATTTCGAGTAAAGCTTTTGAAGGAATACAGCCTACATTCAAACAAGTTCCGCCCAGTGTTTTTCTTTTTTCTACACAGGCCGTTTTAAGACCAAGTTGTGCCGCTCTAATTGCCGCAACATATCCGCCCGGACCGGCACCAATAACTACTACGTCAAAATTTTGTTCGCTCATATTTTATCCAATAAAAAACCCAGCTACTTGAAACAGATTTGTTCTGAGTAGCTGGGTTAAGTTTATTTCTTCTTCGCTTTTTTTTCTGTGACGATCTTCACCTCGCCCAACTTCCCAGTCTTAACTAATTTTTGCTTAATCTTAAGGCGAAGCTTTCTGGCCTGATTGGTCAATTTTGCGTAACGGTAGTTAACCAAGAAACTGTCAATGCTACCAAACTTATTGACGGTACGCAGAGTTGAGGCGACAATGCTGAGATTTAGGTCAACACCGAGTGCATCACTTTTAAAGGAAATGGAACGGAGATTTGGTAAAAATCTTCTTCTGGTTTTGCGGTTGGAGTGAGAAACCTTGTTTCCGCTCATTACACCAACAGCGAGTAAATCGCACTTACGAGACATTGTTTGATTAATTAAAAATCAGGGGGAGATCAGCTTAGTAGGTTTCGCACTTAAAGGCCTCTTTTCCTGTGATTGCGGCCACAATTGTTGGGGCACCAAACATTGCTGCAATACCAGCAGCCACACCAATCATCAAACCCCAGGAGACCTTACCAGTAAAGAAGCCAATACCAACTGACAGAATAGCGAATCCCGCGAAAGCCTTACCTGCATTGCCTGTTACAATACTTAGCACGTTACACATTACGTCCACCAACACGTTGGTGTTCAGGGTCGATTGGGAGGCGATATTTGTTCCCGCTGCAAAAGCTTCTGATGCCATTAAAAACAAAGTAAAAACTGCGAGAATTGAAGAGGAGAATTTTTTCATATTCGCTATTGGATTCGTGTTAAAAGTTTTTTGTTGGGGAAGCTTTGACAAGTGGCGCGCAACTTACCGCGAGGAAAAATTTATTTGCAACAGGGTTTCTTAGAACCTGTCCTAAATCTCGCTAAGCCGAGCCAACTGTGCTGGTTTTGTGGGCACCGCAGCGTAAGCGTACTTAGACGTACGTGCGCAGCGGAGCGCAGCAAAACCGACTCAGATGGCCGGGTTAGTAGAGGTTTAGGACAGGTTCTTACACAAAATCGAACTTCGTTTCCTTGCCACGACTCATTCTTTTGCGGTCATTGGAGTCGAGAAGCTTTTTGCGCAGACGTAGAGACTTCGGCGTAACCTCAACCAGCTCGTCATCTCCGACGTAAGTAATCATATCTTCAAGTGTTAGGATACGCGGAGGGGTGAGGCGAATTGCTTCGTCAGTACCGGAAGCGCGAATGTTGGTCAGCTGCTTTCCCTTTAATACATTCACCTCCAAATCGCCCTGTTTCGAGTTCTCGCCAACAATCATTCCGGCGTAAACTTTTTGCTGCGGTTTCACAAACATTGTGCCGCGATCTTGCAGATTCCAAAGCGCGTAAGCTACTGCCTCGCCTGGGTCGGTGGCAATCAAGGCGCCATTTTTCTTGAAGCCGATTTCGCCCTTATAAGGAATGTAGTTGTGGAAAATTCGGTTCAAAACGCCGGTGCCTTTAGTGTCAGTTAAGAACTCACTTTGGTAGCCGATTAAGCCGCGAGACGGTACGTGGAAAATAATCCGCGTTTTGCCGCCGGAAGACGGGCGCATTTCCGCCATTTCGCCTTTGCGTTGTGAGAGTTTGTCTACAACCACACCAGAAAATCCGTCGTCAACGTCGACCACAACTTCTTCAACCGGCTCTAATATTTCCCCATCCTCACCTTTTTTGAAAAGCACGCGTGGTCTTGAAACTGAAAGCTCGAAACCTTCGCGGCGCATATTTTCAATCAACACGCCAAGCTGCAATTCGCCACGACCGCCAACTTCAAATGCATCCTTCGCGTCCGATTCTTTGACCTTGATTGCAACGTTAGTTTCGCCTTCAGCAAAGAGCCGGTCGCGAATCATTCTAGAAGTAACTTTTGTACCTTCGGTGCCGGCGAGTGGCGAATCATTAACCCCAACCGTAATTGCCATTGTTGGTGGGTCGATTGGTGTAGACTTGATTGGCTCAGACGCAGAAAGGTCGCACAGCGTGTCGGACACCGAAGCTTTTTCAAGACCAGCGATTGAAACAATGTCACCAGCTTCCGCCTCTTCGACTGGAATTTTTTCAACGCCACGAAAGACGTGCAGCTTAGTCAGGCGGCCTTGCTCTACTACTTCCCCTTTCAGATTAATTGCCTTGAAGCTCATTAAATTTTTTGCTTTTCCGGAATAAATACGGCCGGTGAGCATTCGCCCAAAATAAGGTGAATGGTCGAGCAAAGTAGCGAGCATTTTAAACGGTGCTTCGGTGTCAAATTGCGGTGGCGCTACGTGTTTCAAGATTAGGTTGAAGAGCGGCGACAAATCTTTGCGCTCGTCTTTTTCAATGTCGGCAACGCACCAGCCGTCACGTCCTACCGCGTAAAGTACCGGAAAATCGAGCTGTTCTTCCGTGGCATTTAACGAAACAAAAAGGTCAAAAATTTCGTTTAGAACTTCATCTGGACGCGCATCAGAGCGGTCAATTTTATTGATTAAAACCATTGGCCTCAGACCAAGTGCCAAAGCTTTCGAGAGCACAAATTTTGTTTGTGGCATTACCCCTTCCGCTGAGTCAACAAGCAGCACAACACTATCCGCCATGCAGAGCACGCGTTCAACTTCGCCACCGAAATCAGCGTGGCCAGGAGTGTCAATTACGTTGATTTTGTGGCCTTGCCACATGATTGAAGTGCATTTTGCGAGGATTGTAATTCCACGTTCTTTTTCGAGGTCGTTCGAATCCATTACGCGTGTTTCAACCTGCTGATTAGCGCGGAAAGTGCCGCTTTGGTGCAGCATTGCGTCAATGAGTGTGGTCTTGCCGTGGTCGACGTGAGCAATAATGGCAACGTTACGGAAGTCGGTCATTTTAGATTTTCTAAATTTAGATTAAGGCCGCGAAAAGCCGCCAAAATTAGGGGCGCGCACGGTACGCACACAAAACTACCTGTCAAACTACCCTACTTCCAAAAATCGCCGTACCCAGCCGAACATGCGTTGCACCTAGTGCCACAGCCTCTTTCCAATCCGCACTCATTCCCATTGAAAGATTTTTTAAACCACATTCTTTGGCGAGTTTATTGAGTAGAGCAAAGTAGGGAGAAGCCAACTCTCCTGTGGGTGGGATACACATTAAGCCAGTGACATTTAGCGCCAAATCTTTGCGACAAAATTTCACAAATTCTTTTACTTCCTGTGGCGCAATTCCGTGCTTCTGCGGCTCCTCGCCAATATTTACCTGAATAAAAATCTCCGGATTTTTTTGTTGCTTGGTGATTTCCCTTTGCAAAACCAGCGCCAATTTTTTGCTGTCGAGAGTTTCAATACAGTCAAAGAGTGCTACGGCCTGCGCTGCCTTATTACTTTGTAAGTGTCCGATTAAATGCAGTTCGATTTCCGGAAATTTAGCACGAATTTCTGGCCATTTCTCCTCCGCTTCTTTTAGATAGTTCTCGCCAAAAATTTTTATACCCGCCGCAATTGCTGCGTAGATTTTTTCCTGGCCAACTGTCTTTGAAACCGCAACTAGCTTGGTTTGGCTAAGCTTCTCTAAAATGATTTTAAGCACGTTAAATCCTGTTTTTTTTACCGACCGAAAAAGAGTTTCTGATTTTGCAGGCGTGGTTGCCAAGCTGCCAAAAAATGCAGTGGTGATTATTCGAGAATATGATTTGCCGAAAGAAGAGCGCGAAATTTTTGCAACAAGAATCGCAAAATTGGCACGCGCTCGAGGCTTGAAAATTCTAGTTGGAAAGGATTCCACCCTTGCCAGGAAAATCAAAGCGGACGGTGTACATTTTTCTGATTTTGATTTGGTAATTCGACGTGGAGACAAAAAAAATCTCCTCAGCATTTCTTGTCACAGCTACAAATCTTTCCTACGTGCAGAACGCCTCAAGCCTGACTTAATTTTTATTTCCCCAATTTTTCCAACCGCGAGCCACACTGGCGCAAAAGTTTTGGGTCTGCGCTACCTCGCTAAAATCGCCGTGAAAAATCGAAAGCGTCTACCAATTTACGCACTCGGTGGTGTTAACTTCCAAAATCTCAAATCACTCGCCAAGTTAGGAATAGCTGGCTTCGGTGCCATTAACTTCTTTAAATGAAAATAACTCCCCTAATCCTCTCCGGAGGTTCTGGCACTAGGCTCTGGCCGGTTTCGCGTGAACTTAATCCCAAACAATTTTTAGATTTTTTTGGTAAGCATTCACTTTTCCAACAAGCGGCGTTGCGACTGCGCGAGCTCGCCAAACCAATTATTATCTGCAACAACGAACACCGCTTCACCGTCGCAGAAGAATTACAAAAATTAGGGATTGAAGCGCAGGCAATTATTCTTGAACCAATCGCCCGCAACACCGCGCCAGCAATTGCTGCCGCAGCTTTTGCTGTTGGTGAAAACGACCTGCTTTTAGTTACGCCTTCCGACCACTTAATTCGCGACGAAAAAGAATTTTTAGCGCAGGTAAAAAATGCCGCCGCCGCTGCAAGTGAAGGATTTTTAATCACCTTCGGAATCAAGCCGGATAAGGCAGAGACGGGTTACGGCTACATTAAGAAAGGGGTCGGACCCCTAAAAAAATGGGGTCAGACCCCCTTATTTTCTGTCGAAAAATTTGTCGAAAAACCTGACCAAAAAACCGCTGAAGAGTTCCTTGCCGACGGCCGTTATTTCTGGAATAGTGGCATTTTCCTCTTTCGTGCCGGCACCTACTTAGAAGCGCTAAAAAAATACCAACCAGAGATTTTGGAACACTGCAAACGCGCTTACCAAAATGCGGAGCGTGACCTTGATTTTACTCGCCTCACCCCCGCTGATTTTGCGCAGTGTCCGAATATTTCCGTTGACTACGCCGTAATGGAAAAGGCCGAAAAAGTGGCGGTGGCACCGGTTGAGATTGGTTGGTCAGATGTGGGCTCGTGGCTTACCGTTGCTGAGCTATCGGCGCAGGACGAAAATAAAAATACGCTACTTGGCAACTCTTTTGCACTGCACTCGAGTAATTGCTACGTCAACTCGCGCGAAACTTTGGTGGCAGTAATTGGTGCTACGAATCTAATCGTCGTCGCTTTGAAAGACGTGGTGTTGGTGGTAAATAAAAACAACGCGCAGGACGTAAAAAAAATGTTTGAATTGCTGAAAAATCAGAAATTTGAGGAATGCGTTGTGCACAGGAAGGTCCTGCGTCCGTGGGGTAGTTTTGAAGTAATTGACAGCGCCGACCGTTTTAAGGTGAAGAGGATTACGGTGAAACCTGGTGCAGCACTTTCGTTACAAATGCACAACTACCGCTCGGAACATTGGATTGTGGTTAAAGGAGAGGCGCATGTGACTTGCGGTGAGCGTGAATTTGTGCTAAGCGAAGACCAGTCGACTTACATTTCTGTTGGTCAAAAACACCGCCTTACTAACAAAAGTAAAATCCCGTTGGAGCTAATTGAGGTGCAGACCGGTAGCTATTTGGGAGAGGACGACATTGTGCGGTTTAGCGACGTGTACGGAAGAAGTGGTAAGTCGTAAGTCAGATTTAACTTCCCCAATCTGGGTCTGTCGCACCTTCATTTGCAGGGGTTGGGAGTTCGAATTCAAATCCAGTTAGCACGTCAACAATGTAGAGGCGCGGCATTGAATCCACGCCGTAGGGAGATTTTTTGCGGGAGAAAATGAGGTAACGTCCACTTGGTGACCAACGTTCGCCCTCAACCAAATAGCCACTCGCCAAGGTTTTTTCGCTGTGACCACTCGGCGACATTACGCCAATGTAGAACTGTCCTTTTTGTATTTTGGTGAATGCAATGAGGCGACCATCTGGCGACCAGACTGGCTTGGAGTAGTTGCCTTCACCTTTGCTAATTTTTTTCACCGAAGAGCCGTCTGCATCCATTACGTAAAGCTGTTGCCCACCTTCACGGTCGGAAGAAAAGACAATTGATTTAGCGTCGGGAGAGTAGGTGGGAGTAGTGTCAATTGCGGGGTGCTTGGTTAAGCGGTGTGCGGTGTTTTCGGAAATATTTAGCTCGTAAATGTCGCTGTTGCCGTCGTCGATTACGGAGAGTAAAAGCAGGTTGGAATCTTTGGGATGGGGGCTGGCGGAGAAGGTGGTACCGCGGAATCCACCAACTTTCTGGCTGCGCAGATTAATCAAGTTTAGCGAGAAAATTTGTGGACGACCCTGCAAGTAATTTACGTAAAAAGCTTCGTCGCGTTTTTTAGAAAAAATCGGAGTCAGAACCAGATTCTGACCAGTGGTTAACACGCGTCGATTTTCACCGTCAAAGCCAATTACATTGAGGCGCTTAACCCTTTTGTTTATTGGGCCGAACTCAGAGACGTAAATTATTTGTGAATCAAAATGTCCCACTCGTTCACCGGTCACGGCTTTGTAAATTTCGTTGGAAATTGCGTTGGAAATTTTGCGGTAATTGTCGTGAGAGGCGGTGTAAAGTTTACCGAAAAATTGGCGTTGGTCGAGTACGTCCCAAACGCGAATTTTTACTTCGAGATTACCAGTAAGGTCGTAGTCAAATTGTGCGATAGCAATTGCACCGATTTGCGCTTTGGAATATTTAGCAAAATCAGGAGTTGCTTCGACTGCCAAATTTGCTGAGAGTTCGCTCGCTGCCTGGCCAGAATCCTTAACAACCTCAAAGAGATTTGTAGTTTTTAAGTTACGTCTAACACGCTCAAACACTTCAAAGGAATCGCGTTTCAGCCCTGGATTTGTTGAGTCGAACCCCACAAATAAAATTCTTGTCTTATCAGGGGTTTGTCCACTAACCGAAATCGAAGTCTCTGCGAAAGCTTGAGGGGCAAGGGCCAAGAGAGAGAGGAGAAAAAATATTTTGTGCATTTTTTAAAGGATTGAGTGTTCAGTGCCCGGTGCTCAGTGCCCAGAATTTCTGAGCACTGAGCACGGTGTGCGGAGTACCGATTCTAAAGACTCTCCACCAAAACATTGTTGTTCGTGTAAATACAAAGCTCTGCAGCGATTTTCATTGAGCGTTTTACGATTTCTTCTACTGACAAATCATTAACTGAAGCCAAGGCGCGTGCGGCGGCAAGTGCATAATTTCCTCCCGAGCCAATTCCGGCAATTCCGTCTTCCGGTTCAAGCACGTCACCATTTCCGGTGAGCACAAGCGAAATATTTTTGTCGACGACAATTAACATTGCCTCCAAGCGGCGCAAATATTTGTCGGTACGCCAATCCTTCGCGAGCTCAACGCAGGCACGCATTAGTTGATTTGGGTACTGCTCCAATTTTGCTTCGAGTCGTTCAAAAAGAGTAAAGGCGTCAGCGGTTGCACCAGCAAAACCAGCAACGATTCCGCCATTTCCGAGTTTGCGAATTTTCTTGGCGTTGGATTTTAAAACAGTAGCGCCGAACGAGACTTGTCCGTCGCCAGCAATTGCGACTTTGCCATTTTTGCGCACCGACAAAATTGTCGTGCCGTAGAGTTGAAAAGGATCTTTGTGAGAAAACATATTTTTGATTTTTGCCAAGATCCCCTTGGGGGGATTTAGGAGGGAAATTGATTTCTAATCTTTGATTTTTGATTTAAGAAAATTTTAGGACAAACAAAGATTTGTCGCGTTACGCGACAAATCTTTGAAAAACCATCTCCACCCCTTTAATCTGAACGCCTCAACGCCAATGGAAATTACACCTCAAAACTACCAGAAATTACTTACCGAAGTTCAGCAAACAATTAAGCAGTCGGGAGAAAATTTAGTCGCTGTCGTAAATTACGAGAAGGTCAAAATAAGTTGGCAGGTTGGTGAGAAAATTGAGAAGCATTTAAAAGAAAATACCAAACCAGGCGAACGCAATAATTATGGCAAGAAGTTGCTTGCTAAACTAACTCACGACACAGGTATTAAGCAAAATACCCTCCACCAAATGCACTCCTTCTACCAAACTTACAAAACCATTCCTGCACCAGAAGCCAAACTGAATTGGAGCCACTACAGAAACTTAATTGCCGTTAAAGATAACACAAAACGTCAGCTGCTCGAAGATTTGGCGACCAAGGAAAATCTTGGTGCGGACAGGCTACAGAAAAAAATTTCGCAGAACAATTCGGAAGAAAGACAAAAGCACAAAAGAGGACCGAAGCCGAAATCGATCAAACCCCTCTCCCGCCCCACTAAAGGCCGTCTCTTTACTTACTCATTAAACAAAGCCGGCGAAGTGGATTTGGGATTTAATATTTTTGTGAGTAACAAAAAGCTTACCACGACTAAAACTAGAACCGACTTACATACCTACCTCGCAACGCTGGAGCGG
>VGDN01000031.1 GCA_016869695.1 Alphaproteobacteria bacterium | reverse complement strand
AGACGCGGATTTGAATTAACCGTTGATGAAGATGCCATTAATGCAGCTAGAGTAAAACTAGATACATTATCTACTAACTTAATCGTTAATTAACATGTCAAATAACTCAGTAATTGACCTAAAATTCCTCAATGAAATCATTGCCGGAGATTTCGGTTTCGAAAAAGAATTATTAACAATTTTTGCCGATAATGCGAAGCGCAATTTTACCAAAATGGAGGAGGCAATAAAAGCTAGCGACAATAATTCGTGGTATATGGCATCTCATGCATTTAAAGGTGCTGCCGCATCAATAGGAGCATTTGGTCTTGCCCGAATACTAGAAAATGCACAGCAATATCCTGAAAATGATTCGGAATTGAAAAAGGCTTTAATGAAGCAAATTAATGACGAATTAGAGCTAGTATTAGAATTCGCAAAAAGTAGAAGCTAGTAAATGGCTAATTATAATGATAATCCGATCTCGACAATAATAAATATTATCTGCCCAATAATTATAATTTATTCTTTATTTCTTTTAGTTGGGTTATTTGGAAACGGCATAATCTCTATACTTCATTCAAGTATAATATTTGTCTGCGGGATATTAATATTATCCATTAATGCGGACATAAAGCGGTTAGTATCAAAAATATTGTCGATCATAATAACATTACTCCCGCTAATATTACTGATTTACTTTATATCAATATTACTCCTAATCACAGCTTAAAACATCTCTCATTGAATAAAATCCTGACTGCTTAGCACTTCCCCAAATTGCTGCACGAATAGCACCTTTGGCAAATATATCGCGATTCGATGCCTTATGAGAAAGCTCAATACGCTCCCCGTCTCCTGCAAAAACAGCTGAATGATCTCCGATTACATCACCACCTCGCAACGTCGCAAAACCAATTTCACCCTTATTCCTCTTCGCATCCTTTCCCATTCTTGCCATCACCACATTTTGCTGTAAGTCAATATTTCGACCCTTAGCCACTGCCGCACCAAGAGATAGAGCTGTTCCAGATGGGGCATCAACCTTGTTCCTGTGATGCATTTCGAGTATCTCAACATCGAAATCATCATGCAAAACCGCCGCGGTTTTTTCGACCAGATTCAGTAGTAGGTTAATCCCGACCGACATATTCGCCGACCATATGATCACTGTACGCTGCGCATTCTCCAAAAATTTACGCTTCTCATCTTCAGAAAATCCTGTTGTACCACAAACCAGCACCTTTCTTAGCTCTGCGCATTTTGCCGCAACATCAAGACTCAAAGTCGGCGAAGAAAAATCGATTACCGCATCACAAGCAGCAACGAATTGATTAATATTCGCAACCAACTTAGTGCCACTTTTCTCGAATCCCAAAAACTCCCCAAAATCCTCACCTTCTGAACTTGAACCTTTACGTACTAACCCGACAGAAAGTTCAGTAACAGAATCCTGCAAAACCAGACTAGCAATGGTTCTTCCCATTCTTCCAGTTATTCCAGTCACACCGATTTTCATAATAATTTTCTTAAAGCCTGTCCTAAATCTCACTAAGCCAAGCCGGCTGTGCTGGTTTTGCGAGCACTGCAGCGTAAGCGTAGCAAAACTAGCTTAGATGGCCGGATTAGTAGAGATTTAGAACAGGCTCCTGATTGAGTTAATGATTTTTTTGAGCTCCGACTCAGTAATCGTAAGAGCTGGCATGAGATAAACACAACCGGCAAAAGGTCGCAAAAAAACTCCGTGTTCAATAAATTTCTTGCGCAACTCCAAAGTCTTTTGCCAATCCATTGAAACATCGATTGCCCCAATCGCACCAAGCACACGGGCATTTTTAAAACCCGATAATTCCGCCCATAAAACCTGCTCAACCGCCAAAACTTTCTGCCCGTAATCTTGCCTCTCAAACAAGTCTAGCGAGGCATTTGCCGCCGCACAGGCTAATGGATTACCAGTGAAAGTTGGGCCATGCATTAATGCTGAATCAAGCGAGTCACCAAAAAACTCTGTAAAGATTTTCTCTTTCACCAAAGTTGCTGCTAGACCAATGGTTCCACCGGTCAGCGCTTTACTCACAATCAAAATATCCGGCGATATTTTTGCATGATCATAAGCGAATTTTTTGCCGGTACGGTAAAAACCAGTTGCGCATTCATCGGCGATAAAAAGCACATCATGTTTTTGTGCAATTAAAAAAATCTCCCGCAAAACCTCAGCACTGTAAAAACGCATCCCACCTGCACATTGCACCATCGGCTCCACAAAAACTCCGGCGAGAATATTTTTATTCTTTTTGACGAAATCCTCGAACTGGTTGACGTCGAGAGGTAACGAAAAGTTAGACAGCAACAACTTCTCAAACTTCTTATGCATCCCATCCGACAAATCAGCAAGAGACATTGCGCCCGTAGTATCACCGTGATATGATCCCTTGAAGGAAACAAATTTTGTTCGACCACTATCCCCTCGATTCAGGTAAAACTGCCACGCGATTTT
This sequence comes from Alphaproteobacteria bacterium, assembly GCA_016869695.1. Taxonomy (GTDB): domain Bacteria; phylum Pseudomonadota; class Alphaproteobacteria; order Rickettsiales; family UBA1997; genus UBA2645. The sequence continues at coordinate 7,513 of VGDN01000031.1, read as the reverse complement.
CATCGCCACCTCCACTGCAACAGAACCAGAATCGGAGAGAAAAACGTGATCCATGCAAGCAAAGCGACATAGGCGCTCAGCCAGCTCGTATGTTGAATCAACAGCAAATCCAGCAAGCATGATATGCGGCAAAATCTGCGCCTGTTTTGTAATCGCATTGATGATGTGTGGATGGTTATAGCCATGCGCCACCGCCCACCAAGACGCGATCCCATCAATTAACTCGTGCCCATCTTTTAGAAAAATCTTCGAGCCTTGAGCATCAATAACAGCAAGCTGCGGAGAGTGATTCTGCATTTGCGTATAGGGAAGCCAAAGATGTTTGGTCATGCAAAAAAGATTGTCGTATTTTTGATTCGTGAAGTGCTGATTTCTTCACCCCAAAAATCTTGCTTGGTAAATCCCGCTTCAGCAAAAAAATCAAAAATCTTTTTGTAGTTCTCGCGTTGCGAATCATCTAGAATAATTGCTCCAGCTGGCTTTAGAGCAGCTAGCGAATTTCTTGCGCAGGCAAATCTCTTGAGTGAATCAATCAAAATAAAATCGAATTTTTGTCCGGAATTTTTTGCTGAATTTTCGTAAGCATCATTGGTCAGACCATCTTCCATCAACGCGATCTCGATATTGCTGTAACCCCTGGTAATCAAGGATTCATACCACCCTACATTAGTCTCAACACCAACCACTTTCTTCGTTCTCTTAGCAAAAAATAAAGTCGAGGTACCGCAGCCAAATTCAAAAACTTCGTGGCTCTTGTGTAGATTTTTTTCTAAGAATTCCATCGCTGGCAAGGTGAACCAGGGTAGGTGCTTGCTCACTTTCCAAAAACAATAGTGCAGCGCTTGCTATAGATAAAATAATTCCGCTTTTTCTTGTCAACGGCATAAACATCTTTGATCCCAGCATTTTTGATTGCGGCAATAACCGACTCGTCTCCTAAAATCCTCACTGCTGTGTCGCCGATATATGGAATAGAAAATCCGCCGAGAATATTTTGACTACAGGACTCACCTCTTTTGATTTCAGACATGTCTTTTACGCGAATTTTTTCCATCTCGTTTAAGTCGGTATTGTAACTCGTACAACCTTGTGCAAGAAGAGATAGAAGAGTAATCACAATTATTTTTCTCATTGAAATTTTAGTTGAGTATCATCGGTGTAACACGCCACTGTTGACTTATCGAATTTTTGCAGATTGACACTGCGAACATTTTTGTTATTAACAATCTGAAAATATCCAGCCGTATCTTTACCGCCGTAAATCGCACTACCACTGATGTCATAAACCGACATTATCCACTGTTGTCCTAAGTGGAATTGTAAGTTGCTCGCCTCACGCAAATCAACGCGGTAGGGGATTTTAATGTTACTTGCTAGCAACGAGATTTTTTGCCCAGCTGTGAATTTCATATTACCAGAAATCTGTCGAGAGTCACTAACAGCAAGCACCAACTCAGTTCTAGAAAAATCGCCAGTAGCAATTTTTTGTTTGGGAAAGATTTTATTATTCTTCGGTGGCACTACAAAAACGCCATCTTGACTCAGGTTAATCAGCACAAAATTTCCCTGTGAATATTTGGAAGAAAACAGGAATAAATTAAGCAGCTCTTCACTTGGCAGACTAGAAACAATAATATTTCCTAGAGACACATCATGGTAAAAACGCAGATCAACTGGCACCAATTCTGACTTCTCACGCTTTACCGCCGCAACAATTTTACTAAACACACTCTCTTCATCAAGACGCGAAACTGTCGGCAAGTTAATCTTCTTTCGTCGCTGAATTTCTTTATTGCTTAGTTTGGGAAGCAGCTCGTATCTTGCTTTGAGCTCATTTTCAATCTTGCTGCAATCAGTTTTTTGGTAACGAAAAGTCACACAAGAAGAAAGTAAAAAAATCAAAACCAATGACAGAATTTTCACGACAACATTATTTGGATTCGAAAGCTTGGCCGTTTGAAGAGGCGCGCCGCATCCTGGAAAAGATTGGCAAAAAAACGCCAGCAAAAGGTTTTGTGTTGTTCGAAACTGGCTATGGTCCGTCTGGCTTGCCACATATTGGAACTTTCGGCGAAGTGGTGCGCACCTCATTTGTTCGTCACGCTTTCAACTTACTCGCACCTGAGATCCCGACCAAAATGTTTTGTGTCTCTGACGATATTGACGGGCTGCGCAAAGTGCCGGACAATATCCCAAATCCAGAGCTGGCACGGGTTAATCTTGGCAAGCCTTTAACTTCCGTGCCCGATCCATTTGGTACACACGAATCTTACGGACATCACATGAATGCCCGTCTACGTTCGTTTCTCGATGGTTTTGGATTTGAATATGAATTCATCAGCGCCACCGAAAAATATAAATCTGGTGCTTTTGATGCGACGATGCTGCGTGTTTTAGAAAAATATGAAGAGCTGATGGAGCTAATGCTACCAACGCTTGGGAGCGAGCGACAAGAAACTTATTCACCTTTTATGCCGATTGATCCCGAGTCTGGAATCGTCGTCGACAAGGGCGTGAAAGGAATCGACAAATCACGCGGAACCGTGATTTACGTGGATGCACAAGGCAAAGAAAAAGAAACCAAAGTCACCGGCGGTAACTGCAAGTTGCAGTGGAAGATCGACTTCGGAGCGCGCTGGTACTGCCTTGGTGTCGATTACGAAATTTACGGAAAAGATCACCAGCCCAATGAAAGGATTTACCGAAGAGTCTGCGAGATCTTGGGCGGCGTGCCCCCAGTGAATTTCACTTACGAAATGTTTTTGTCCGACAGTGGTGAAAAAATTTCCAAATCGAAGGGGAATGGCATTTCGGTGGAAGAGTGGTTGAGATACGCCCCGTCTGAGTCGATGGCACTTTTTATGTATCAAAAACCAAAGACCGCAAAGCGACTTTATTTCGACGTAATCCCTAAAGCCGCCGACGAATATCTAAGTTTTGCGCAAGCATTTGAAACGCAGGATGAGCTCGCGAAGCTAGATAATCCAGCCTTCCACATCCACCCCGGGGGGATACCAAAAATCAACTTCAATCTGAGTTACTCGCTACTGCTCAACCTCGCCAGCGCCTGCAATCCAGAAAATGACACGGTGTTGTGGGGCTTCATTTCGAAATACCAATCCGGCCTGACACCAGAAAACTCGCCACTCCTCGCCAAGATGGTTCACCGCGCGATTGCTTACTACAACGACTTCATCAAGAAAAATAAAAAATATCGAAGCGCTACGGAGACAGAAAAATCAGCGCTGCGGGAGCTTTGTCAAAGAATTACGAATTACGAATTAGGAATTACGAATGGAGATGAGTTACAAAAAATTGTTTTTGAAGTTGGTCGTAATCACGGCTACGAAACAAAAATGCGCGACTGGTTTTTGGCGCTTTACCAAATCCTTCTTGGCCAAGATCAAGGACCACGAATGGGCTCATTTATTGCCCTCTTTGGCATTGAGAATTTTGTGAAGTTGATGGATGAGAAAATCGGAAATTCCTAAAATCCTAATCATTGCCGGCTCAGACCCTTCAGGCGCTGCCGGCATTCAGGCTGACATCAAAACTGCTTGCGCTCATGAGGTTTACGCTGCCTCTGTCATCACTTGCCTCACCGCTCAAAACACCAAAAAATTTTTTGCGACTCACTACTCTCCAGCTGATTTTTTACGTCAGCAAATCGAGGTTGTTTTGGCAGATATTCAGTTCGACGCGATTAAAATTGGAATGCTGGGAAGTGCTGAAATCATTGAGTGCGTGGCGGATGTGCTGAAGCAAAAAGCAAAAAATATTCCGCTGATTTTGGATCCAGTAATGATTGCAACGTCAGGTGGTTTGCTACTCGAGAAAAACGCATTGGAGGTGCTGAAATCAAGGCTTATTCCGCTGTCTTACCTCCTCACCCCAAACATCCACGAGGCCGAAATTTTAGCTGAAATGCCGATTAAAAATACTTCTGACATGCGGCGCGCAGCCTTGAGAATCAAGGCTTTGGGATGTAAGGCAGTTTTGCTAAAAGGCGGTCACTTAGAAAATAAAAATAACAGAATTCACCACCTCCTCCTCACCGAAAAAAACATCTTTCACTCAATCACCAACAAAAAACTGCCTCACCTCAAAGCGCGAGGAACCGGCTGCACTCTGGCCTCCGCGCTTACCTGCAACCTCGCCAAAAAAATGGATTTACCAACCGCCACAAGAAGTGCCAACCGCTTCGTCGCCCGCTGCTTGCAAAAAAACTCGTGATAGGAAAAGGGGCCTGCGTCCTTCAACATTTTTAACCAACTGCATAAGTTTTTCTTTAGTTTAATCCGCTTTACATTTCGCCTGCTTACGCAAGCGTAGCAAAGCAAATCGCGCGTCACAGGACTTATGCAGAGTAAGTTCGGGTGCTACTCTAAATTTTAACCAACTGCATAAGTTTTTCTTTAGTTTAATCCGCTTTGCATTTCGCTTGCTTACGCAAGCGTAGCAAAGCAAATCGCGCGTCACAAGACTTATGCAGGGTAAGTTCGGGTGCTACTCTAAATTTTAACCAACTGCATAAGTCCTGTATGAAAAAACGACCAAACAAAGCTTTCTCCCTTGTCGAACTTTCAATCGTTCTTTTAATCATTGGAGTATTGATTGCCGCGATTGGGCAGGGGCTTGATCTTCTACAAGATGCAAGGATTTCAGCGGCGAGAATCTTGACTCAGGGTTCACGCGTTAACTCGTTGAATGGTTTGATACTTTGGCTTGAACCAACATCAGAAAATAGTTTTACTACCACCGAAGCAGTAGATGGCTCAACGATCAGTGCTTGGAAAGACATCAATCCACAAGCAAAAAATAAAAATGATTTTACCGCATCAGGAACGGCCAAACCAACATACAAAACCAATGCTATAAACAACCTGCCGGCACTACTCTTCAATGGCACTAACAACTATATGGACTCCACTTATACCGTTGCGATGAGCACAGGGGTTACAGTATTTGCGGTTGTAAAACCAACTACAGTCACTGATGGCGCTCTCCACTATATCTTCTCTTCACTACGACCAACCTTCTCTGCTGGCTACTTCAAGGTTAACCTGTCTGGCAACGCTAATCTAAATATTTATTACACCTCATACTCCGCCGGCCTGATCACAACCTCATTTCTTCCAACGGCAAATCAAAAATACTTAATCGAAGCCATCGACACTGGAACAAAAGCTACAATCTACGCCAACAAAACCAAATACACCTCTTCCAACGTCTCAACCACAGAAAATTTTGGCATAGCGAACATAGCAGAAATCGGTGCATGTTATGATTTATCCATGGACTGCCCTGGAGGCAGAACTGGATATTTTAATGGCTATATCGCTGAGATAATCGTGTTTGACCGTGGCCTCATTGAAAAAGAGCGCCTAGCTGTTGAATCCTACCTCGCCAAGAAGTGGAATTTTTAACTCGAACTAGAAGTAGAAACTTATTTACTTACCTACTTAAAAACTTTCTTAAGTAAAAACTTATGCAAACTGAAGAAAATATAACCAGACTTTCAATCGACATTCCGGTCAATATTCACAAGGCTCTAAAGCATCACGCGTTACAGCACGACACTAACATTAAAGATTTTGTCGCCGCACTAATTCAGGAAAGTTTGGCAGAAGAAATTGAAGACCACATGCTGGGAAGCTTGGCAGCAAAGGCAGAAAAAGAAGGATCGGTTGGTAAAAAATCATCTGCGGCACTACTAAAAAAACTGAAGAAAATAACTAAATGAGAGAGCTCGAACTCTACAAACAACCCGCTTCTTTCTTGGATAAACTCACAAAGTCAGACAAGACATCTCTAGTACAAATCATTAACACAATCGAAGGATTACAAAAAAACCCACCCACCTCATCTTCCAAAAAACTTGTCGGATTTAAAGGCTTCTACCGCGCTAGATGTGGTAAATACCGAATCATTTACAAATTGAATGAAACCACGCTGCACGTGCTCTTAGCCCACACAAAACATACTTAAATCAATAATGACCTCCCCAATTACAACTCTCGCCTCCGGGCTGCGCGTCGCTGTCGACGAAATGAAAGACGTCGAAACTGTTTCGGTTGGCGTATTTGTGAACACCGGCTCGCGCCATGAAACGCCCGAGATCAACGGCATTTCACATTTCCTTGAACATATGGCTTTCAAGGGAACGAAAAAGCGTAGCGCCAAACAAATCGCTGAAGAATTCGAGGGAATCGGTGGCCGCATCAACGCTTACACCTCTAAAGAGCGGACGGTTTATTACGCGAAAGTTTTGAAACAGCACGCGCAGTTTGCCGTCGAGTTTTTGGCCGATATTTTGCAGAACTCGACCTTTGACAAAACTGAGCTAGAGAAGGAGCGCGGCGTGATCTTGCAAGAAATCGCAATGACGAATGACACGCCGGACGACATTGTTTTTGATTATTTTCAGGAAGCAGCCTACCCGGCACAGCCGCTCGGGCGCTCGATTCTCGGCCCCGTCAAAAACATTAAAAAATTCACCCGCGAAGATTTTACGAACTACATTGGCAAGCAATACAACTACCAAAACATGGCAGTGGTTGCAGCGGGAGCGATTAAAGAAAAGGACTTGGTCGCCTGGTCGAAAAAATATTTTACCCAGCTTGGCACCGCAAAGATCAAGACTCCGCAGGTTGGTAAATATTCCGGTGGTGAGTTCAAAAAAGAAAAAAAACTGGAGCAGGTAAATTTAGTAATGGGCTTTAAAGGCTTGTCCTGCCTGGATCCAGGCTATTACACCGCACAAATCCTGGCAATGATTTTAGGCGGCGGAATGTCGTCACGACTCTTCCAAGAAGTGCGTGAGAACCGCGGATTGGCTTATTCGATTTACGCCTTCAACTACAACCACCAGGATTCCGGACTTTTTGGAATCTACGCCGGAACCACGCCAGACAAGGCTAATGAGCTAATCACCGCTACACAAAGCGAGATCAAAAAAATCTGCGAAAAAATTTCCGACAGCGAAATGAAGCGCGTCAAAACACAATTCGAAGCCAGTCTGCTAATGGCCAAAGAAAGTACGAGCACAAGAATGCAAAAGCTCGGTTCGGATATTTTAGTGCTCGGAAAAATTCAGTCGGATCGGGAAATCAAAAAGGAAATCGCGGCAGTAACAAAATCAGACGTCACCAAATTAGCGGAAAAAATATTTACCGGATCAAAACCAACCTTCGCCGCGATTGGCAAGGTTGCAGGGGTTAAATACTGTTAGTCAATTCCCTTTCGCCAGCCAAGCTATTAAAATTTTGTGCATTGGTAGAACTAGACGGCTGTAGCCAGGATGGCATTGGCAAAATAGCAGTAGCCCCGCCATTTGCATATAAATATTTCGCCACCTCGTTGTGATTACCTCTCAGGGCAAAATCCAAAGGTTGCCAATTTTTTAAAGTTGAATTGCTGTTATTAACCAAGTCTGGATCCGCTTCAATTAAGGCCTTAACCACATCCAAACATCCATTTGACGACGCTAAGTGAATCGCGCCGTAACCATTAT
>VGDN01000030.1 GCA_016869695.1 Alphaproteobacteria bacterium | reverse complement strand
GTGCGGAGTACTGTGCATAAAGCGATGCGCGAATCTTTTCCGGAGATTTTTGGAGATGAGTGGCAGAAGGCCGGAGAGATTTACAAATCTACTTACCGCTCGATTAATCTCGAAAAAATCCGTCTGCTGCCAAATGCTATGGAGCTAATAAACAAGCTGGAAGAGAAGGGTATCATGCAGTTTATCGTGAGTAATAAAATCGGAGTGACGTTGCGCAAAGAGGCGGCAGTGCTCGGAGTAGAAAAAAAGTTTTTTTCGATTGTGGGCTCGATGGATACATCCTTCGACAAACCCTGCCGGGAGCCGGTTGATCTCGCTTTGCTTGGTTCTGATTTAGATCCAAAAAAAGACGAGATTTGGTTTATTGGTGATACGATTGCTGATGTCGAATGTGCCTGGAACTCAGGCTGTCGGCCGATTGTTTATGCTCATGTTGACAACAAAATCTCAGCAACGATCTCTCCAAAACTTTTACCAGAACTCCCCGTCTACTCCGATCATTCTCAGTTATTTTTCCTATGAAACGCGCCTTCTCTCTAGTCGAACTATCAATCGTTATTCTAATCATCGGTGTGCTAATCGCTGCAGTTGGTCAGGGGTTAGATCTTCTGGGGGAGGCGAAAATCAAGGCGGCGAGAGTGCTGACCACATCATCTTATGTTAACAAAATCGACAGACTTTCGCTTTGGTTAGAGACGACGAAGGAGGAAAGTTTTGACAAACAATATTCCTCAGGGGACGCGATTGCGACTTGGAAAGATACTAACAGTCAATCCTCTTCCGGAACCAACTTCACCCCCGCAAGCGGCTCGGTGATTTACACCGAAAATGTCTTTAATGGCCTGCCCGCGCTTTATTTTAATGGCGGCTACTTAGCTTCCGCATCCATTCCTTTTGGGCAGATATTTTCATCAGACCAGAGCACGATTTTTATGGTGATGAAGAATATGAGTGTTGCGACAGTTCAATCTTCTGCCGTGTTCATGAGCGACGATGTTTCGAGATTTAATATTCACGCTCCTTGGAGTAACGGTATGACTTATTTCGATTTTGGTTCGACATGCTGCAGTGATTCACTTTCGCGGACAATAGTAACTGCGCCATCGGGTCATTCTTCAGCGCCGGTGATTTGGTCATTTATTAAAACGCAAAGCTCAGCCAAAATATTTTTTAACGGAGCGCTGCAGACGACCAATAATGGAGCGACCTCAACACTTAATCTTTCTGCCACAGCAACTCTACAAATCATGCCTTATTGGAATGCGATTACAGCGGGCACCCCGGCCGTTTATATCGCCGAAATCATCATTTTTGCTAAGGCCTTAAATACGCGGGAAAGACAGGCCGTCGAAAAATATCTCAGTAAAAAATATGCAATCAAACTTGGTTAATATGAATCGTAAGGCCTTCTCCCTGGTGGAGCTCTCAATTGTTATTTTAATCATAGGCATTTTGGTCGCGGGTGTTACGCAGGTTACTAGCATGTGGCGGAAGACGAAGTTGAACGCAGCTAGATCAATGACTACAAGCTCTTACGTCAATTCGATTAGTGGAGTGAGCCTGTGGCTTGAGACGACGAGGCAGGAAAGTTTTCCAGAGGATTATTCTAACAATTCGACCGTGACGAAGTGGAAAGATACCAATCCACAATCCTCAAACAGGATTGATGTTACGCCATCAGCTAATCCCGTTCTTTACAAAACAGGAGTTATCAATGGCCTGCCGGCGCTTTTATTTAATAGCAGCTCGATGACTGCATCGAATGTGGCATTTGGTCAAATCGTTTCGGCGGATCAGGGTTCGATTTTTTTAGTGTGGCAAAATTTGGGTGGCACCTCCGTTACTGGTTCTCCGATCATTATGGATATTGGATCGAGAGTAGAGGGTACGGTTACGAGACTTAACATCCATACTCCTTGGAATAACGGTGTAACTTATTTCGATTTTGGTTCGACATGCTGCAGTGATTCACTTTCGCGGACAACAGTAACTGCGCCATCGGGTCATTCTTCAGCGCCGGTGATTTGGTCATTTATTAAAACGCAAAGCTCAGCCAAAATATTTTTTAACGGAGCGCTGCAGACGACCAACAATTCAGCAACAGGAAGGCTAGATCCAAACACAGCCGTGACCATGTATATTATGTCTGGTACACTCAATGCTTACATGGCGGAAATGATCATTTTCAACAAAGCCGTCAGCGATAAAGAAAGAAAACTCGTAGAGAAATATCTCAGTCAGAAGTGGGGAATTAAAGTGAGCTAAGCGCTTGCGGATTTGAAAGCTAAAAATAAGTTGCGCCGCCTTTTTTAAACAACTTTCCAACTAACAAATGGCCAACACGAAATCAGCTAAGAAAGCACTCCGCTCTAGTACAAAAAAGAATGTGATTAACTCGGCAAGAAAAAGCCGAATCAGAAGTTTTATTCGCAAGGTTGATGATGCGATTAAGGCTGGTGATGAAAAAAAAGCGCGCGAAGCCTTCAAAGCGCTTGAGCCAGAAATTATGCGTGGCGTGACTAAAAAAGTTGTGAAGCTCAACACTGCCGCCCGCAAGCTCAGCAGAATCTCTGTCTTGATTAAGAAGATTAAGAAGTAGTTTTGCGAGATCTTTCGCTTTGCTCAGTATGACAGTTCTCTCCTCTTTCCGCTCCTATCTAAGCCACACCAAAATCGACTTCATGAAGCCGCATAAGTTGGCGCTTGCTTTGTCGGTTGTGGGCATTGTCGGCTCATTACTTTTGGTGGCGATTAAGGGTCTGAATTTCGGAATCGATTTTGCCGGCGGGATTTTAATCGAAGCGCAGATTGATGAAGAGCTTGATTTGGCACGTGTTCGTGAGCTTTTGTCGGCGGAAGTAAAAGATGTACAGATCCAGAATGTTGATCAGAAAAATCTCCTAATTCGTGTGGCGAAGGCTGATGAAGAGCAGTCGACGGTAGTCAAAAAAATCCAAGAAATTCTCGGTAAAAATTTCAGCAAAATTGAATATCAGAAGATTGATTACGTCGGCCCGCAAGTTGGCTCCGAGTTGATTATGAAAGGCTTCATGGCCTTGTTGCTCTCTTTCGTCTTCATCATGATTTATATCTGGGTGCGCTTCGACTGGCAGTTTGGTGTTGGCGGTATTTTCGCTCTTGTGCATGATGCGGTGTTAACGCTTGGCTTTTATTCACTCACCGGTCTTGAGTTTAATCTCACCTCCATCGCCGCGATACTCACCATTATTGGCTATTCAATTAATGACTCCGTCGTGATTTATGACCGCATCCGCGAGAATATGCGTCGCTACAAGAAAATGGATTTTGCCGAACTCATCAACTCCAGCGCCAACTCAACCTTAAGCAGAACAATCCTCACTTCCGGCGTAACTTTGATCTCGATTCTAGCTTTGATTTTGTTCGGTGGAAAGGTGCTTTACAGCTTCAGCGTCGCGACATTTTTTGGCATCGTCATTGGGACTTATTCCTCCATCTACATCTCCGCTCCCATCCTGATTTATTTTGATCCGCGGAAGAAAAATATTGATTAGTTTATCTGGTTATCCCGCTGGTTGTTGAAGTGGTTATCACCGGCGGTTTGACAGTGCTGCTATCAGATGCGTTTCCAAGTTCTCCGGCGATATTATGAACAGCGTCCATCGCTTCTTGTTTTGCGTCTTGCTCATTAGTCTTTTTCTTCGTTGAGTTGCGCAGATTTTCTGCGGTTTGCGTCAAGGTTTCTTCATCCTGTTCTAAGTTCGCATCTTCGACAAGGCTATCAGCAGCCTTTCCAGAGTTGGTTTTTTTAGCGCCTACATTAACCGCATGTCCCTGCGCTTGTTTATTTTTTTCAGCCTTTTTCGCGAACTCCTTCCAGGCATCAACATAGCTAGGATCGGCTTTAGGCTTATCCTTTTCATTATCCGCAGTTAGTGCGAGAAATCCACCAGCAGCAGCGAGAGCAACTAGTGGTCCTGCAGGAGTGGCGGCGATTAATACAAAGACTGCCAAGGCCACGCCGCTCTTCAGCAATCCCATCCCCACCTCTTTTGTTGTTTCCCAGGTCTTTTTATCGTTTTTTGTTTCGGGTGGTGTGGGAGGGGTGCCATTCGCACCACCAGCAACTTTTGTTTCGGGTGGTGTGGGAGGAAGGATGTTAGGCGTATCACTACTAACAACTTGTGGTGTCGGCAAGGGCGGTGTGTCAGTTGTTAGTGCAGAAATTTTGCCTTTAAGAACATCAGCAATCATCGCTGATGCTGAGGATTCATTGCCTATTGCCGCAACAGAATCGCTGGCAGCTTTTATGGTCAGATTGCCTGTTTCTTTGGCATTGCGCGCCTTGTCATCACCTAAGAATCCAAAATTCTTTTTGAGTGCTTCAATGGCCTTGCCCTTATCTTCTGCCGAAATATCCGTATCTTCGCTTTGCAGAATAGACCAAACCGTATCAGCAAATGTTTGGAGTGCCATATCATCAACATCTTTGCGTATGTTCCAAATCTCTTCGCATTGAGCCCGCGTATCTTTATCTTCACCATCTCCGCTTAGCAGCGCCATTATTTTGCCATATGCTTCCTTTGCCTTGACCGGATCTGATTTTACTTGGTCATTTACTTGCTTGCTGAATTTTTCCGCATCTAGGCCAGCGGGAATGCCATCAAACCAATTCTCTACCACATCTCCATATTCTTCTTCGTTAGCACTTTCTCTGTCCTCGCTTTCTCTGTCCTCGTCTATCGTACCTAAAGTTGGAGTGAACTTGCTCATATTTTTCGGAAGATTATTTGGTGGGTGGTAGAGGACTCGAACCTCCGACCTCTACGATGTCAACGTAGCACTCTAACCAGCTGAGCTAACCACCCACAAGATTTTAGAATTTAGAATTTAGAATTTAGAATTTAGATTTGCACCAGTCTCAAAATCAAAAATAATGAAAGCGATTATTCTTTTAAGCGGTGGGCTTGATTCCACGACTGTGCTCGCGATTGCGAAGAATCTTGGTTATGAGCCTTATGCTCTGAGTTTTGATTATGGCCAACGCCATAAAATAGAGCTCGAATCAGCAGAAAAAATCGCCAAGCAAATCGGCGTTACCGAACATAAAATCGCCAAAATCGATTTAAGAATTTTCGGCGGCTCCGCCCTAACCGCCAACATCCCCGTCCCCAAATCCCTTACCACTTACCACTTACCACTTATCCCTATTACCTACGTCCCCGCCCGCAACACCATCTTCCTCTCTTATGCATTAGCCTATGCCGAGACCATCGGTGCTTTTGATATTTTTATCGGCGTAAATGCGATTGATTACAGCGGATATCCCGATTGTCGTCCCGATTTCATCTTAGCATTTGAGAAGCTTGCCAATCTCGCAACCGCTGCAGGCGTAGAAGGGAAGGGTGGATTCAAGATCCATTCGCCGCTAATCAAAATGAGCAAAAAAGAAATCATTGAGACCGGTATTAGGCTTGGACTTAATTACTTTCAGACGCATTCTTGTTATGACCCAATATACCTACCTCATCAGGATATACAGCATCATTCTCCGAGTGAATTTTTGCCAGAAATTCGTAGTCAGAAAGCAGCTTTTTCGGATGAGGTAGGTATAAACAATATTGCTTGTGGCGAATGCGATTCATGTCGGTTGCGACTGGCAGGATTCGCGGCGGCGGGCGTTGTTGATCCAATCATTTACCGAAGCAACTAATGCTCCAACTAATTCTACACAACCTCATCTCTTTCATCTGCATCATCTCGCTCATCGTCTTCATCCACGAATTTGGGCATTTTTGGGTGGCAAGATTATGCGGCGTACAAGTTGATGAATTCGCCATCGGTTTCGGTCGTGAGCTATTCGGCTTTACCGACAAAAAAGGCACGAGATGGAAAATATGCCCAATTCCCTTTGGTGGTTATGTGAAGATGTATGGTGATAAAAATGGTGCTTCGATGCCTGATTCTGCTGCGCTTGCGAATATGTCGCCCGAAGAACGTCGCAAATCATTCCTCGGCAAAAATGTTTGGCAACGCATGGGGATAGTGGGCGCCGGACCTCTTGCCAACTTCATCTTAACCATATTTTTATTTACCGCCTTATTTCGTGTTAACGGCCTAAACACTACTTTGCCGATTATTGACGAGATATTGCCAAACAGCGCTGCCGCTGCTTCGGGACTACAAAAAGCTGATGAGATTTTGCGTGTTAATAATGATGAGATTGAAAGTTTTGAAGAGTTGCGCATGATCATCTCACAAAGTGCCGATCGGGAATTGCAACTTGATATTATGCGCGGGGGTAGGCAGATTGATATATCAATCACTCCTAAATCGCAGATAACTAAAGATATATTTGGTGAAGAGATAAAAGTGGGAATGTTAGGCATTACTTCTTCATCAATATCTCATCGCGATTTGAATATTGCCGAAAGTTTTGTGGAGGGAAATCGCGAGACCTATCGCATATCCATCGCAATATTCAAAGCGATTTGGGAATTAATAACCGGACGCCGCTCAGTTGAAGAGCTAGGTGGTCCTATCAAAATCGCCAAATATTCCGGTAAAACTGTGGATATGGGTATCTCGGCAATATGTTGGTTTATGGCAATGATATCTCTAAATCTCGGGATAATGAATATATTACCAATCCCCGCCCTCGATGGTGGTCATTTATTTTATTATCTAATCGAGGCCATACGTGGCAAAGCATTATCTGCAAAATATCAAAATATCGGCTTCCAAATCGGGCTAAGTTTAATATTAGCCCTGATGGTGGTCACAACCTTTAATGATATTATGGGGTTGGTGAAGTAAGTTGACTATCAGTTTATCTCAGTTTACATTGGAATCCAATTCCACAATAAACTGGTTTGGGCATGTACAAAAGAACCCTCACAAAAACGCTAAAAGAGATTAACAAAAGCTTTCCAGTCCTTCTCCTAACTGGGCCAAGACAGGTTGGAAAAACCACCTTGCTTGAGATATGCGCCCCAAAAAAGATGCAATATGTCACTCTCGATGATCTTAACGCCCGGCATATGGCACAAAATGATCCGGCGCTTTTTATTCAAACTCATAAATCCCCGCTAATCATTGATGAGGTACAATATGCGCCGCAACTCTTCAGCTATATCAAAATCGCAGTTGATCGTGCTAAGAAAAATGGAATGTTTTGGTTAACCGGTTCGCAAAAATTTCACTTAATGAAAGGTGTCACCGAAAGCCTGGCCGGAAGGGTTGCGATTGTTGATTTGCTTGGATTATCCAATTCTGAAATTGAAAATAGAGATAATGGAAAGCCATTTATCCCGGACATCAAATGGATTAGTGCCGCGAAAAAAAATATTAAAAAACCCAAGAATCTTGATGAAATTTATCAACAAATATGGCGTGGCTCTTTTCCAAAAGTGAATGTCGATAAAAAAGAATCGACCAGGCAAATATTCTACAGCTCTTATATCCAAACATATCTACAACGCGATATTAAGGATATCCTCAGAATTTCCGACGAAACTTTATTTTATAATTTTCTAACCGCAGTCGCCGCCCGCACTGGTTGCTTGCTTAACTATAATGATCTCGCCAGAGACGTCGCAATCGACAATAAAACCGCCAAATCATGGTTATCAGTTCTTGAAACTTCGGGCTTGGTTTATGTCTTAAACAGTTATCACAACAATATTACTAAGAGATTAGTCAAAGCTCCCAAAATTTATTTTCTCGATACTGGGCTTTGTGCTTATTTAACAAAATGGACTGACGCAAAATCTCTGCAAAATGGCGCTATGTCGGGAGCTATTTTAGAAACTTATATATTCACTGAAATTCTGAAGAGCTATTGGCATCACGGGCTCGAACCGCATTTTTATTATTACCGCGATACTGATCAAAAAGAAATCGACCTAATCATCGAAACCGCCGACACGCTTTATCCAATCGAGTTTAAAAAAACCGCCACACCTTCACTTAACGCCTCAAAAAACTTTTCCGTGCTAAAAAAATTTAATAAAAAAATCGGTCACGGTGTGGTGATTTGTTTTGTTGAAAAAGATATTGCACTGTCGAGAGACGTTGTGGCAATTCCGGTGGGGTATGTTTGATAACCATAACCCCAATAACACTTAAGAACCAACTCTCCCTAGTCATTCCCGACTTACAGTTTCTAACTCGCTCCGCTCGTAAGAAAATATAAGTCGGGAATGACGAGTTGGGATTTGCGCTAGAAAGAGTAAGGATTAGGGAATAATCCCTAAACGCGACTGGGATTATTAAAAACTAAAATATGTCGAAAACAGATATCAATAGTAGAAATACTACTCTCTACGCATATAGCGACAGAGATATCCAGCAAATAAATGCTGCGAGGAATGCAAGAGATGGATATTCATATTATGGTGGTGGTACATATGGGATATTGATGGGGGGTGGCACAATATGTAGGGATGATGTAGGAAGAACTATTATCGAGATGCCGCCAATCAGCGTTGCTGACCTTGGAACTGATGCAAAACATAATATACTTAATCAGTATTTAAGTCGCATTATGGCTGTTGTTGAGGTATCTCAAATACCTCTTTATCCAATCAAAATCCTCTTCCCATATCGCAAAGGTGAGTTTCATTGGAATTGTGGTGAGATTGTAATTAGTAAAGCAACAAGTGGAAAATATGAGATCGAATGTACCTCACATGATTCTTTTGGCGGAGGTTCTTTTGAAGAAGGAATTCAAAAAGAGATCAGCAGATTTTTTGTGGGGAAATACGGAAGGGCTGATATTAAATCATTAACCTTCCCAACATCTGGAGCTACTAAAGTTCAGGATAGCGACCTCGCCTGCGGAGTTTATGCGGCAATCGCCATGCATAATCTTAAAACAAAATCAGATGTAAGAAATATCTATGATGGAGTGTTGATCAAATTATCAAAACAAATATCTACCAAAACACGCAAAAGTGATCAAACTTTAAGAGATGAAGATTCTGGATTAATATCAACTTATGGAACCCCTGATGCTAAACAACAATTCGCGCAGCCTGATCTAAGGATTACCGCAGAAGGAAAGAAACAACATTTAAAACTTAAATCAGAAGAAGAAAAAATTATTAAGGATTGTTTAGTGCAGCTTGGCGATATAAAAAATAAGCAATATGCCATTGATAAGATTAAGAGTATTTGCGATGTCATGGGTAGTGACGGATATGATGCAATTCGCAATCAATTATATAATGAGCTGACACAAGGCACCGTTTCGCCTGAGGATATTGTTTTACGTCGAGTAATATTTCCACATTATGAAACAGGTGCGGATGATAAAAAGAACGAAACAAATCCATTACTTAATTATATTCTAGAGGCATATTTGGAACAAGTTGCCAAGAGTGCGGTAGTCACAAATGTCACTGGACATTCAAGAAAATACTCATCAACCTCCACATTTCGCCGCGATACCCCAATAGCAACCCCCTTATTTGGGGGAAATAATGAAGATGATATGTCAAAGACGGGAACAGATGGTAAGCCTTCAAGTGGGACTTCAAGTGGGACTTTGCCACCTATAGCATTGGCACCTGAAGAAGTGGAAAGTGCTAAAATGCTACTAGATCTTGAGAACCTTTTTGGCAATGCCCAGAAATTATTTACATATAATAAGACAAAAGCCGATGAGATAGTTGTTGGTAATGATATTGATACTTATCTTTTTCATGTCGGGGGGAAAGTTTATTATATAAAGAGGAAAGACAATGGTATTAAGTTTTCACATGAAATTGGGATGGCTAGTGCTAGTTATCGTGGTTTGGTTGGTGTAGCTACTGTATACAATGTATACACACCAATTACTGCCACTGAGAAACAAGGAGAAGCATTGAGTAATATGCTTGTATTGTTGCCGCCTAATTTTCCGAAAGCTGTAAGGGGCGCAGTCGCAGCTCGAAAGAAAGCAAGTTCTAGCATAGGGGATCTGTCTAGATATTATGATCGAATAGCAAGACTAGCAGAATCAACTACCGATGCTAATTTTTCTGATATTAATAGAG
>VGDN01000029.1 GCA_016869695.1 Alphaproteobacteria bacterium | reverse complement strand
CGGATTTCTTTGATTCGTTAATGAGCTGCTCAGCCAGTGATCCGTAAGTCGCATCTGCGTGATCACTTTCGGCAATGTAAATCAGCAAAGGCTGTTTTTTATTAGTAATCTCCCCCGCCAACCTCTTCTTTTCCTCAGCCAATTCCTCCTTGGTTTGTGAGCCGATTATTGAGGAATGAAGAGATGTTTTTTTCTCACCAGTTTTGCGCATTTCTAGTAACAGACCAAGAGCTGTTTTGATCTCATCCTCACTTTGTCAGCACGTCACGATTGCCTTTGTAGCTGTCCGGAAACTCGATCGCAAAAAACTCTGCGCCCTGCTTAGTTTTTTTCTTGTGAACATCAAAACCCAACTCGGCGAAGTGGTCGTAAACTTCCCTTAAATGCGCAGCAACCTTCTTCACATCTTCTGGGTCTTGGATACGCATTACCCCGGCCTTCTCATCAATTTCATTACCGGGTTTTTTAGCGATTTCTTTCAAAGCATCATCAACTTTCTCTCGGCTTTCTTTGAGTTTTTCTTCGGGAGTTTTTGGACGTTCGTCACCCGTCAACTTCGGCTCTGGCTTTTTCTCCGCTAGTTTCTTTTCCTGCTCTCGTAGCAACCCCAATTTCTCACCAAGCTCTTTAATCAGGGCTTCGATTTTCTGTTTTATCTCCGGATTATTTTTGTGCTCTTTGTGAAACTCATCCAACAACTCAAAGGCTTTCCCTGGATCTTTAACAAACTCCAACCGACTTTTCTTCTCGATCTCCATTAAAATTTTTGCGGTTTCTTGCGGTGATTTTTCGGTAGATGGTTTGGTCATTTTTTCAAAAATTAGTTACCCAAATTTGTAATTCCTACAGCACCTCCATTACCAAATCCATCTTCATTTCGACCCTACCAGCGCTAGCGGGATATTGGATTTGTATTTTGCCCTTGCCGTCATCATTGACGTAAACATGCGACGAGGAGACGGTGCCAGACATCAACTCCCAAGTCGGATCAACTTCAATCCAAGAATTATCATAAAAAATCATGTTCCAGCTGTGGCCTTGGCATTTGTCATATTCGCCACAGGCGACGCCATCGATCACTAGCGACGGAATGCCGGCAACGCGCGCAAGCGCATCGTAAAGCCTGGCGAATTCGGTGCAGACTCCTGCCTTGTTTTTTAGAATATCTTGCAGGCTCGGCCTCTGGTTTAAGTAGCTTAGATCATATTCCAGCGTGTCATGCACAAACTTGCCGATGGCCACGTGGAGAGGCAGAGCGCCATATTTTCCATCGCTTCTGATTTGCCAAAGGATCGGGGTTAACAAGTCGCTCTCTTCCTTGCTCACTTTATTGTAATCCAGGGTATTACGAAAGACCCGCCCTCGCCACTTCTTGCCGGTAAAGATACTTGCCGAATTTCTGATCGTCAGTTCGCTGCCGCTGAGCCTGAAATGGGCGGAGCTCTCTTCGTCTTTTTTTTCAGTAGCGATCGGAGTGGGATTAAAATCGATTGATGATTGCTGCACTCGTTGACGATTAGTTTGGAAATATTTTGGCATCTTAACCGATAGGTTTCCCAGTTGATTCTGCGCGCTGATTTTTGTGTTCACCGTAACTAACCACGACTCACTGCTGCGGGTAAGTTTTACTATTTCTCTCAACCCAGCCTTTGACACCGGACCGACATATGTCAGACTGTCTCCACTCACGATTGCGTTGGGATTAAAGGTGGTTAACTCAAAACCAGGAAAATTAATAATCACCGTTGCAATAGCGCCAGCAGCGAATCCCGGGACGTAAACCAATTCCTGCCGCAAGTAAGGATTTATCTTGGTTTCGTCATATTCTTCTTCGCAGGTAAATTTGATTGAGAGTAACGCGCCGGTGGTTTTGCGGTGATTAAAAGTGATCTTCAGTTCATTTTCTTCGACCCCATATTTCACCAGCTGATCATCGACCAGAACATTCGTAATGTTAATTTTTCGTTTCTCATCAAAGCCAATGCTAAAGCCAGTCATTGCTTGATTTTGTGGGATATCCTTAACTTGTGCCGCGATTGTAACAGTCGACCTTCTTCCGCTTTTTGTAACTTGAATAACCTCATGCCAGTTAGAGATTGCTAAATCGGCGTGCGCTGAAGTCGTAAAGAAAATCAGAGCAAAATAGAGAAATTTTTTCATGTCTTGGATTATCCTAACCCTGCTCGGGGCAACAATACAAAGCTTACGCAATCTCGAGCAAAGAAGTTTAAATAAAAAATTAGATGCGCTGACCGTCTCGTGGTCACGATTTATTTTACCACTACCGCTAGCGATCGCGACCATTATTTACACTCTTCCGCAAGCAAGTGGAAAATTTGTGTGTTACTGCTTGGTCACTGCCATTTGCCAAATCGCCGGAAATTTTTTTCTGCTTAAGGTCATGAGCTCGAAAAATTTTAGCGTTGGTATCGCCTTCTTCAAAACCGAGGTGCTGCAATCGCTTCTGCTTGGTGTGTTGCTATTTAATCAGGATGTTTCGCTGACGGGCATCGCGGCGATTTTGGTGACGAGTATTGGAATGATTTTGATGTCGAACATCTCACTAACCAAAAAAACCGGGCTTGATAAAGGGGCATTTTTTGGGGCTTTATCCGGACTGGCTTTTTCGATTTCTGCTTTTGGGATTAAGTTTGGCACGGAAGAGATGAAGCTGCTTGGATACAGCAATGTAGAGGCGGGAATCACTGATTTGTGCTTTGTAGTTTTTTTTCAAAACCTGTTTTTCATCACGATCAAATCCCTGCAGAACCGCTTACGCAAAGACTTGCTAAGCATGATCGCTACCGAGAACAAACTCTCTTTTTTGAAGATGAGCATTCTTAGCCTCATCGGTTCGATCTTTTGGTTCATTGCCTTCGCGATCGGTAACGTAATCTATGTAAAAGCGGTGGGACAGATTGAATTAGTGATTGCGGTGCTGATTTCACTTCATCTCGGAGAGAAACACAGCAAGCGTGAATTTGCTGGAATTGCCATCACGGCGTTTGGAATTTTAACTCTAATTCTTAGTCAAATATGAGCATTACCATCAAAACAAAATATCTAGGCGAGCTTAGAACTGAGTCAGTTCACGTAAAATCGGGTAGTCAATTAATAACAGACGCACCACTTGACAATGAAGGAAAGGGTGAGGCTTTTTCGCCAACTGATTTGCTCACCACCTCACTTGCAACTTGCATGATTACCGTCATGGGAATTGCCGCCAACCAGTGTAAGTTAAGGATTGATGACCTGAAGTGTGATGTAACAAAAATCATGACGACTAATCCACGCAAAATTGCTGAGGTGATCATCGAGCTTAATTTTGCCCCTAATGATTTTAGTAAAGAACAAAGACAGATTTTACAAGACGCAGCTTATTCATGTCCGGTGGCTTTAAGCCTTCATCCCGATTTAAAAAAGACTGTAAGTTTTAATTTCTAAGCAAATAAGAAGCCCCTGGGACCTTGATCTCAGGGGCTACACACACGCCATTTGGTTTTGAGTGGAGGTGAAATCGTTAACAGCTCTATTTGAGATTGAGTGTGGTGTGTGAGTATGATATTATTTTACTTTCCAGAAGTGCAAGGAGAAATTTAATCAACCAATACCAGCAATTTATCACTATCCTTCATCTCTACTGATCCACGCTTCACGTCCACGGATTTAACCAGTTCATTTTTCTCGCTGTAAATCGACACCACCCCCTCACGCAACAACGCAATCACTGATTCGTGATCATGCATGAAGCCAATATCCCCAGCTGCCGAAGGTACGACAGCCATGTGGCATTCGCCGTTAAAAATAATTCCTTCCTGGGAGATTATTTCGAGTTTGAGGTTCGACATTTGTTCGTTGGTAGGTGGATTGCCTTGTCGCTTTGCCCTTCGCAATGACGCATTACCTGTTTGTCATTAGGAACCAAGCACAGCTTGGCGCGGCAATCCAGAAATTACTTAGTCTCTTTTAACAGCTTCTCGCCTTTCGCAATAGCCTCTTCGATGTTTCCAACCATGTAAAAAGCGGGTTCGGGAAGATGGTCGTAATCACCATTGCAAATCGCTTTAAAACCAGAAATCGTGTCTTTCAGTGAAACCAATTTTCCGGGCGCGCCAGTGAATACTTCGGCGACGTAGAAAGGTTGTGACAAGAAGCGTTGGATCTTACGGGCGCGGGCAACGGTGAGTTTGTCTTCTTCAGAAAGCTCGTCCATCCCCAAGATAGCGATGATGTCCTGCAGGGATTTGTAGGCTTGTAAGATTTTTTGAACTTCACGGGCAACGTCGTAATGCTCCTGCCCAACAATGCGCGGATCAAGGATGCGCGAGGTTGAATCAAGAGGATCAACCGCTGGATAAATCCCGATTTCAGCGATTTGGCGTGAAAGAACTGTAGTTGCGTCCAAGTGGGAGAATGAGGTTGCCGGAGCTGGGTCAGTCAAGTCATCCGCCGGTACATAAATCGCTTGTACGGAAGTGATTGAGCCATGTTTGGTTGAGGTGATGCGCTCTTGCATTAAACCCATTTCAGTGGCTAGAGTTGGTTGGTAACCAACGGCTGAAGGGATGCGTCCCAAAAGAGCCGATACTTCAGATCCGGCCTGAGTGAAACGGAAAATGTTGTCGACGAAGAAAAGGACGTCGCGACCTTCCTTGTCGCGGAAATATTCAGCTTGAGTGAGGCCAGTTAAGGCAACGCGGGCGCGGGCTCCTGGTGGTTCATTCATTTGTCCGTAAACAAGTGCTACTTTGGAATTTTTAAGGTTCTTCACGTCGATTACTCCGGAATCTATCATCTCGTGGTAAAGGTCATTACCTTCGCGAGTGCGCTCACCAACGCCGGCAAACACTGAATAGCCTGAGTGCGCCTTAGCAACGTTGTTGATTAGCTCCATGATCAAAACTGTTTTGCCCACACCAGCGCCGCCGAACAAACCGATCTTACCGCCTTTGGCGTAAGGGGCGAGAAGGTCAATGACCTTAATGCCCGTGACCAAAATTTCAGTTTCAGTTGCTTGTGCTACTAGCTCAGGAGCCGCGGCGTGGATTGGTGCCAAATTCGCTGATTCAATCGCGCCTTTTTCGTCAATCGGTTCACCGATTATATTCATGATGCGTCCGAGAGTCGCTTCACCAACTGGAACAGAAATAGCATTACCAGTGTCGATTACTTCAGTGCCGCGGGTCAGCCCATCCGTAGAGTCCATGGCGATTGTGCGCACGGTTTTTTCGCCAATGTGAAGTGCAACTTCTAGTACCAATTTTTTGCCATCATTTTGACAAGTAAGTGCGTTGTAGATTGCTGGTAGCTCGCCATTTTCAAACTCAACATCAACAACCGCAGAAATGACCTGCGTGATTTTTCCTGTATTTTGCATTGTTGTAAAAAGGTTTGGAAGTGCTAAGGACAAAAGGGCGCGCACCATAAGAGCGATGGGCAAAAAGTGCAAGATCCAATTCCTAATTCTTAGAGCCTGTCCTAAATTCCCTGTGCTTCCATCATCACATCCTTAGCAATAGGCGCGGCGGCCATAGAGCCTGATTTGCCATGTTCGACTACAACCGAAATAGCGTAATGAGGATCATGTGCTGGTGCGAAGCCAACAAAAATCGCGTGATTGGCATTGGCCTCTGCCTCTGCCCGACTCATCTCCTTCTCTCGCTTAGAAATAATCTGCGAAGTTCCGGTTTTGCCAGCCATCTCAAATCCTTTTACTGGAATACGCTTTCCATAAGCTGTGCCGCCCGGCTCGTTGACTACGCGCCGCATCCCTTCTTGAATTAATTTTAAATGCGATTCCTTGACCAGCGGCTCACTGCGCAACTCATCAAACTGTTTGTAGATGTTGTGATTACGTACCAAATAAGGTTTGATCGGGATGCCACCATTGGCGATGCGCGCGGTGACCAGAGCCATCTGCACAGGTGTAGCTAACACCATTCCCTGCCCAATCGCCGTGTTAAGTGTGTCTCCACCAACCCAAGGTTGGTTGAGCAGCTTCTGCTTCCATTCATTAGACGGCACGAGCCCAGATTTGGCGCCGTAAAGACTGATGTCGGTTTTTTCGCCGTAGCCAAAACGTCTCGCCATTTCAGTAAATTTCTCATAACCGATTCGGTGGGCAGTATTGAAGAAATAGACGTTGCAGGAATTCATGATGCCACCAAGCAGATCAAGCGTTCCGTGTCCACCCTCCCTCCAACAACGGAAGGCACGTTTACCCAGATGATAAGAACCATTACAGTGAAAACGTGTCGCCGGATTAAATCCATTTTCCAGCGCTGCCAAAGCAACCATGAGTTTGAAGGTTGAGCCTGGTGGGTAGAGCGCTGAGATTGGTTTATTGCTGAGCGGCTTACGCGGATCTTCGTTGAGCTCTTTCCAATAATCCTTCGAAACACCTTCGACAAAATTGTTGGGATTAAATGTTGGTGAAGAGGCGCAGCTCAAGATCTCGCCCGTCTTCACATTCATTACTACCACTGAGGCCACCACATTCTTAATCCGCTCCGTGACAAAGCGCTGTAAACGCAAATCAATAGTGAGGTTAAGACGCGATCCCTCGCTGGAAGGTTTAACCGATAAGGTACGTAGCGGGATTTCATGCACATTTACCTCAACATATTTTACGCCATATTTTCCACGCAGCACCTCATCAAAAGTTTTTTCGAGACCAAATTTTCCAATGCGAAATTCGGGATGTAGGAAGAGCGCCTGATCATCATCTTTGGAGATTTCTTTTTCCGATGGTAGTGAGACGTAGCCCAAGAAATGCGCAGTTTCAGCGGGGTAGAGGTAGCGCCTGATGCCGCCGCTTTCAATCGAGATTCCCGGCAATAAATGTGAGTTGCTTTCGATGCGCATCAAATCGTCGAAGCCAAGATTATCCAGCAGGGAGATGATACTTTTGCGTTGAGAATTTTTGATCTTGCTACTGAACAACTCTTTCTCCTTAGGAGTAAGGCTGAGTATCTGGGCGAGTCGCCCAATGAGTTCATCCGGATTCCTTTTTTTATTGACGTAAAGTAGGAGGCGGAAGTTGTTGTCGTTTTTAGTGAGTGGAGTTCCGTAGCGGTCAAATACCACCCCACGCGGCGCCGGATCAATCAGTGGCTTGATTCGATTGCTATCCGATCGCACTAAATATTCCTCGTGCTTCCATAGCTGCAGATAACTCAGACGTAAAACCAGCACACCAGCTAGACCAGACTGTGCAGCGCCAAGCAAGAAAGCGCGACGATTAAAAATTCTGTTTTTGCGAATGTCGCGAAGCATTAATGGTCCAGTCTTTCACTAAGAAAATCGAAGAAGCGATGCATAAAAACATAAACAACCGAAGAGAGAATGAGCTGCACAAACAGTGGGATCAACGAATAAGACATTCCGCCAAGCGCCGACAAAATCACCCACTTCATTAACAAAAACAAAAAACAGAAAAGCACAAATTGTTGCAGGATGTGATTGAAGTTGTCACGTAGCAACATCCTGCTGTCTAATAGAAGGAAAAATTTGGTGAGAAGGATGTAGCAAAGAGATGTTGCGCCGAGCGGGTTTCCACTGAGTGCGTCGTTCCAAATGCCAAGCAGAACAATAAAGCCGATACCAAAAATATTTTTGAAAATCGTGAAGTAAAAAACTGCCATTAAATCGAAGAGTGGTATTAGCTCTGAAGCCCTGGCAACATTGATATCAATTACATTGATGATGACGAGCAAAATCGTGAGTAGGTGGAAGAAAAATTTCTGCGAAAGGGATTTGGTCATGAATTCACTGACTTAAGAAATTCTTGGATTTCACGGATCGAAAAATCCTGAAGATTGCCACGAAAACGCATCACTACATTTCCATTATCATCAACAATCCAGCTTTCTGGAATAGCGTAAATGCCGGCTTCTTGTCCTAGTGACCCTTTAGTGTCGCTAGCAATTTTTTTAAAAGGATTTCTGTTTTTCGCTAAATATTCTCGCGTGTTTTCCGGAATATCATGCCAGGCCACGCCATACAAATCAACGATCCCCAGGTTTTCTAAGCGCAGCAAAATTTCATGCTCGGCGTGACAAGTAGAACACCAAGAAGCAAAAAAATTCACCAAAGAAAATTTTCCGCGCAGATCCTTTTTAGAAAAATTTTCCTGTTCAGGAAAAAGATTCGGCAGTACAAAATCAGTCAGTTCGATCTTGGTTGGAGTAAAGTGGATGCTGGGCTCGTCACTAGTTTCCGTAGTTTTGACTTCTTGCTGCTTGTTCAGATTGTAAGTTGCCACCGCCACCACAATTAAGAGAAAAACAAAAGTCAGGAAAGGGAGAAATTTTTGCATGAAGTTCAAATTGCTAAACAAAGACGGTAAAGCGCGTCGCGGGGAAATTACTTGCGCACATGGCAAAATTCAAACACCGGCTTTCATGCCGGTGGGCACGGTAGCGACAGTTAAGGCGTTGAAATCTTGCGACGTCAAAGAGTCCGGCGCCGAAATCATTTTAGGCAATGTTTACCACCTCATGCTGCGCCCGGGATCTGAGTTAATCGAGCAGCTTGGCGGTCTGCACAAATTTATGAATTGGAACGCACCTATCCTTACAGACTCAGGCGGTTTTCAAGTAATGTCGCTCTCCAAAATCAGAAAAATTTCCGACGAGGGAGTTGAGTTTTCCTCACATCTCGACGGCACAAAATATTTTTTAACACCCGAGCGATCAGTCGAAATCCAGCACCAACTTGGCAGCGACATCACCATGGTTTTGGATGAGTGCGTACAATTTCCGGCGAGTTATGAGCAAGCGAAAGAAGCGATGGAGCGTTCAAACATCTGGGCACATCGCTGCAAAGATCTTTTCAAAAAACGCGAGGGCTACGGAATTTTTGGAATCATGCAGGGATCTGTTTTTCCAGATTTACGGAAATCCTCCGCCGAGAAATTGATAGAAATTGGTTTTGATGGTTATGCGATTGGTGGCTTGGCTGTAGGTGAGAAACAGGAAGAAATGTTTGCAGTGCTCGACTACGCTGCCGATTTTTTACCAGAAGAAAAGCCACGCTACTTGATGGGAGTAGGCAAACCATCCGACATTATTGGTGCAGTTGCGCGCGGTGTGGACATGTTTGACTGTGTAATTCCCACCCGCTCTGGCCGTACTGGCCAGGGCTTCACCTGGGATGGTACTGTCAACATCCGCAACGCCAAATTTCGTAACGACTCAAAACCTCTTGATGAAAAATGTTGCTGCTACGCTTGCCAAAATCACTCGCGTGCCTACTTGCATCATCTCGTTAAAGCCAATGAAATCCTTGGTGCAATGCTACTTTCTCAGCACAACATCTACTTCTACCAAGACCTCATGCGTGAAATCCGCTTGTCTATTGAAGAAGGTAGGTTTGAGGAATTCCGAGCTGGAAATATAACTACTGACCACCAACTACCAACTACCGACTAAATCAAATGCAACTTCGCGAAACATTAGGACTCTTCACCACCGGCGTAATCATTGCCTGCGCGCGACGAAGAAACTTTTTAGCGGAAAATTTTTTCGCCCAAAGATTTCTCTCCGGAGAATTTTCTGAGCATAGTTTCCTGGAAAAAATTAAGAAAATTTTCGCCACCGAATTTTTTGGAATGACGATTAATTCATTTACCTCAGTCTCTCTCAACCCACCACTGGTCTCCTTCTGCATCTACAATAAATCGACTAATCTCAAGCTCTTCAAAAAGAATCGTTACTTCTCACTCAATGTCTTGAGCCAAGAACAGCTTGATCTAGCGCAGGCTTTTGCCACTCCCAGAAATTCTAAAAAATGGGGAGTTGAGCCCTATTTTCTTGGTCAAAAAGGCAATCCAATTTTTCAAAATTCTCTGGCTTTCTTCGAGTGTAAGAAACAGCGCATCATCAAGTGTGGCGACCATCACATCATCATCGGAGAAATTCTCGATTTTGGCAAAATTAATCACGGCAAACCGCTAGTGTTTTTTGGTGGCAATTTTAACGCTTCATGACTCTCTCCCTCCTCTCCCTCCTTGCCATCGCTCTGCATTTCATTTTCGACTCTAACCTTCCTCTTCTCGTAATCATTGCCATTGGTGGCGTGCCGCTTGCTTACGGAATCATTAAAAAAATTTTTCAGAAAAATCTTGGCGCGGATTTGTTGG
>VGDN01000028.1 GCA_016869695.1 Alphaproteobacteria bacterium | reverse complement strand
AGCGAACCGCTCGGGATCACCTCAATATCCATCACCGGACGCTGTCCGAACTTCATAGCCGAACCTTTGCCGAACTGTTTGTCGATTTGTGAAAGTGCTGCTTCGAGTGCTTTCTTACGGTCGTTCATGTGGTCTCCTGTTTAGTTAAAGTTGGGTGAAGTTTAGTTAAGATTTTAAAAGTTTAAGCATCGTTTCCCCAAGTGCTGCCGGGCTGTCAGCTACAACAACACCTGCGGACTTCATTGCTTCGATTTTTCCTTCAGCGCCGCCTTTGCCGCCAGAGATGATCGCGCCGGCGTGACCCATCCGACGTCCCGGAGGGGCGGTGCGGCCGGCGATGAAGCCGACTGTTGGTTTTTTGCGACCTTTTTTTGCTTCAAGGCGAAGGAAGTCCGCAGCCTCTTCTTCGTCAGTTCCGCCGATTTCGCCGATCATGATCATCGCTTCGGTTTCGGGGTCGGATAAGAACATATCGAGGCAGTCGATGAAGTTGGTGCCGTTAACCGGATCGCCGCCGATGCCGATGCAGGTAGTTTGGCCGAGTCCGACTTTAGTTGTTTGATACACTGCTTCGTAAGTCAGTGTGCCGGAGCGCG
This sequence comes from Alphaproteobacteria bacterium, assembly GCA_016869695.1. Taxonomy (GTDB): domain Bacteria; phylum Pseudomonadota; class Alphaproteobacteria; order Rickettsiales; family UBA1997; genus UBA2645. The sequence goes on along the minus strand of VGDN01000028.1, from coordinate 9,800 downwards.
ATACGATTCCAACCTTGCCACGCTTGTGAATGTGGCCAGGCATGATCCCGATTTTGCATTCGCCAGGAGTGATTACGCCTGGGCAATTAGGGCCGATGAGACGAGATTTGGAGCCGATCAAAACCTTCTTCACCTTTACCATATCAAGTACCGGAATGCCTTCGGTGATGCAGACGATGAGTTCGATCTCAGCATCGATCGCTTCGATTATGGCGTCAGCCGCGAATGGTGGCGGCACGTAGATCACTGAGGCGTTGCAGTCGGTTTTTTTGCGAGCATCATAAACAGTGTCAAAAACTGGCAGATCAAGATGCTTAGTTCCGCCCTTGCCTGGCGTGACTCCGCCGACCATTCTAGTTCCGTAAGCGATTGCTTGTTCGGAGTGAAAAGTGCCTTGCGAGCCGGTAAATCCTTGGCAGATGAGTTTGGTATTTTTGTTAACGAGTACGGACATGGTCTAGTTTAATTCTGCAGTTTTGACTGCTTTGACGATTTTTTCAGCGGCATCAGCCAAGTCATTGGCAGCGATTATGGAGAGGCCAGACTTGGCAAGAATATCCTTGCCGAGATCAACATTTGTTCCTTCAAGACGAACCACGAGCGGCACGCTTAGATTCACTTCTTTTGCTGCTTCGAGAATGCCGTTAGCGATGACGTCACAACGCATGATGCCGCCAAAAATATTCACCAAAATTCCCCTCACGCTGCTGTCGGACAAAATGATTTTGAAAGCGGCAGTAACTTTTTCGCGAGTGGCGCCACCACCAACATCTAGGAAGTTTGCCGGAGAAGAGCCGTAAAGTTTGATAATGTCCATCGTTGCCATCGCAAGCCCGGCGCCGTTGACCATACAGCCGATTTGGCCATCCATCTTGATGTAGCTCAGATCATATTTTGAAGCTTCGATTTCGAGCGGCTCCTCTTCGTCCAAGTCGCGCATTTCGCGGATGTTGTCATGACGATGTAGCGCGTTATCATCGAAGTTAATCTTGGCATCGAGCGCGATGATTTCGCCCTCGGCAGTCTCAACCAAAGGATTGATCTCAATTTGTGAGGCGTCGGTTTTGTTGAAAGCATCGTAGAGCGAGAAGACCAGCTTCGAAAATTTCTTTAGAAGATCGCCCTTGAATCCTAAAGCAAAACCCAGCTTGCGTGCGTGACAGGCCTGAATCCCGGAGGCCGGATCGATTCTGACCGAGATGATTTTTTCTGGAGTTGTTGTCGCTACTTCTTCGATCTCAACGCCACCTTCGGTTGAGGCCATGAAGGTAATGGTTTTGGTTTTGCGATCAACAACGGCAGAGAGGTAATATTCTTTTTTGATGTTTGATCCGGACTCAACATAAAGCCTTTTGACGATCTTTCCTTCTGGGCCGGTTTGATGTGTAATCATCTTCATTCCCAGCATGTGTTGTGCCTTCTCCCTCACCTCTTCGGTCGATTTTACAACCTTAACCCCGCCTGCTTTGCCGCGGCCTCCGGCATGGATTTGTGCCTTAACCACAAAAACCTTGTGATCTGCCGATTCCAATGCTTTCGCGGCTTCAACCGCTTCGGGAACAGAAAATGCTGGATGTCCTTCTGGCACCGCCACACCAAATTTCTTAAGCAAGCCCTTGGCTTGGTATTCGTGAATATTCATCGAGAAGGGATTTAGGATTTAGGCCAAGCCCCCCTTGTGGGGGATTTAGGGGGGAATAAAAAATTTGAGATTTAGGATCTGAGAGCTCGGCAGCGTAGTTTTCGATTTTAATTCAGCAACATACCGGGGACGCTCCAAATTTGGATTTTTTAGTTTTGGAATTTTGACACAAATGACTCGGCGAAGCACGCTGTATGTGCTTATACAGCTTAGCTTCGTCGTCCTCATTTTCGCTCAAAATTTCAAAGCTAAAAAATTCAAATTCGGAGCGTCCCCGACATCTTTCGCATGAAAAATATCTTAGTTACCCGCTTGGCTCCTGCCTCCAGAGCAAATGCTAAAATTTTTTACGAGCCACTTTTTACCGTCGAACAACTTGTGGTAGAAAGAATTTCTGAGCCGATTTCGGCGGCAATCGTAACCAGCGCCAATGCCTGTTTTGCCTTAGAGGAATCCAGAATCGCAAAGGGGACAAAAATTTTTACGGTTGGAGAAAAAACAGCAGCAAAACTTCGTCGAACAGGATTTCAAAATATCATTTTATCGCCGCAAAACTCTGCCGAATCGCTGCAAGATTTAATCGCTGATGAACCGGGCTTAATTCTTTATTTTCGTGGCTCCACCATCAGCTTCGATTTTGCTAAACTATTCCCAAATATCCGCGATGTATTCGTCTACAAAACTCACGAGATCAAAAATTTCTCCACCTACTTCCAGAAAATTCCTTACGATGAAGTGCTGATTTTTTCCAAACGCAGCTGCGAAATTTTTCACCAGGTGATCACCAGGAACAATCTCCTTGAATATTTTTCGAACTCTCAAATCCTGTGCTTGAGCCAGAAAATTCTTGAGCGCGCGCGGGAATTGGGCTTCAAGAAAATTGGTATTTTTCCAAATGACTGAGCAAAGCACGGCAAAAAAGAGTAAATCCATTTTGACCAAAATTATTTTGGTAATCGCCTTAGCAATCGCGATTGTTTTTGGACTCAAATTTTGGTTGAGTGATGGACAAAATACCACTAGTGCAATCAGGCAGGAAAATAAGTCGAACGACGAGATGTTTAGCTTGTCGGAAGGCTATGACCAACCAGATGATTTGACCGACATAACTGTGAATGAATTACGCGAAAAAGGGGTAGAATTTATTTACCAAATGCTGCTGAAAAATCAGGTGCGAATCGAGGATTTATCTGCGCAAATCCAAGAGCTCAAAAGCGAAATCAAAAAATATAAGAACCGCGAAAAGATCGTGAAGATGGTTTTGTCCTATGTCGATTTGCGCGACAAGATTTTTACCGGAAAGAATTTTGATGTGGAGCTGAAAAGCTTTGAAGCTCTAAGTACAGAAGATGAGATACTAGTCACCAAAATCACCAAACTAAAACCATCTCTTGCTCACTTCCCTACCCCAAAAGATCTGCAGCAAGATTTTGCCAAACTGATTCCGGAGATGATTGTGAACAAGAAATTGGTGGGTGATGAAAGCACTATTGCTAGGATCCGCAGCAATATTTTGCGCTTGGTGGTGATTCGGAAAATCGACGAAAAAGATCCACAAACTATCGACAGCGCCATTGTCAGAATCGAAAAGTCTTTGAAGCAAGAAAGTTACCAAGATGCATTGAGCGCAGCGCTGGCGCTGCCACAGAATTATCACGAAATCCTCAAAAATTTTTTGGTAAAGCTAAATGCAGTGCTTGAGGTCAGACAAGTCGACCAAGAAATCCTCAACCACCTACGCACTCTTGGCTAATGCTTACAATCATCTGGTTCCTACTTGTTGCCTCACTGCTTGCCACCTCGCTAGTTTGGCTGCTTGATCACAATGGTAGTGTGATTGTGACTTGGCTTGGTTACGAGTTACAGACCGATGTGATGACAGCGATTTTGCTCGCCGCTTTTTTCTCAGTGATGCTGTTTGCGACCTCGTATTTGCTGGCGCGAATCCTGGCGATCAAGTTTCCTAACCTACTTAAAATCCTCTTTAAAAGAAGTTATACCCGTAGTCTGGAGAAGCTGGTGGCACGGCACCGTCAGGCTCTCGAGATTTTGTCGAAATTGATGTTAGCGCTGGAAGTTAACGACGAAAAACCAGCCGAATCTCTGCAAAAAAGATTCAACAAGTTGGTGAAAAATCCGGGGGTGAATGATTTTCTGCTCGGAAAGATTTTCCTAGAGAGACAGCAATTCTCCAAGGCTGCTGTGATGTTTGAAAAATTTGGTGAAAACAAACACGCCAAGATTCTGGTGTTAAAATCGAAGCTGGAACTGGCTCTACAAAATCAAGAGGAAACCCAAGCTATTGCTTACGCCAAACAGATTCTGCAAGTAAAGCACGATAGTTTCGTGACGGCAAAGCAGCTCTTCATTCTTTACAAAAAACAAGGTTTGTGGAATGAGGCAAAAGCGTTGATTCGTGAATATGGTGACTCGCATTTTAGTGACGAGTTACAAAAGCGCGATGTGGCTGTGATCAATGCTGCTCTGGCCCTGGAGGCTTATCAACAAAAGAAATTCTTACTGGCGATTAAGCACACTAACCTTGCTCTTAGGGCCGAAAATAACTTTTTACCAGCGCTTGAGATTCAGCTTAAATCCTGGCTACGTCTTGGTTTAGGATTTAAAGTTGCATGGAAAATAAAATCGCTTTGGAAGGAAAATCCGCACCTAATTTTAGCAGAAATTTTTGACCTCGTCTATCGCAAATCCGTGGCAAAAACGCGGATAAAAATGATGAAAAAACTCGTCAATGCCAATCCGGAATCAGCCATTGGGGAGCTGGCGATTGGCATTACTGCCTTTCGCATTGGTGATTACATGAGCGCCAAAGAATTTTTAACTCAGTCCTTAGCAAAACAACGCAGCTATCGCGCTTATAAATTTCTGGCTGCAACTGAAAAAGCTTTAGGCAGTGAAGCGGAGCAAAAAAAGAATCTCGTTAAGCTAAAGATGTTCGAGTGCGACTATCATTATGGCTGCAGCGCCTGCGGTCACATCACCTCCAAATGGAGTGCTAAATGCAGCGCCTGCGGCGCCCATGACTCACTTGATTGGAGTAGATAAGCGGTCGTTCTAAATGTCGTGTCCGTCACCCTTCGAAAAGCTCGGGGTGACTAATTATGCTGAGTCTGTCGAAGCATGACTTGTAACGGACACGACATTTAAGAATGACTGATAAACCAACCCACCCCACCACCCCACCATGCCATCACCCTATCGCACGATTTCTGTTTTTTGTTTGTTAATCTCCAGCAATGCAGCGGCGGTAAGTCTTACCTCCTCGCAGACTGATTACACAACTACCGACAACATTACGACCACCACGAATAATACTGCTGGTTCTGGCATCTATAGCTCATATTCTGGCACCAGCTCTTCGTCACGAAAAATTGCTAATGCCCATGTAATCAACACTAGTGGTTCTAGTGCTTATGGCATTCGCACTACGGGCAGTTACAACCAAATCACCAACAAGTCAGATGCTAGAATTGACACCTCTAACAGCTCAGGGCGCGGTATTAGCGTCGATGATTTTTCCAGCGTAAACAACCAGGGCGCAATCAATACGCTCGGCTCCAGTGCGCATGGCATCTATCTCGACGGTAATAGTAGCAGCGCCACCAACTCAGGAGTGATCAGCATCGGCAACAGCAATGCTTATGGGATAAATTTAAATGGTGATGGTCAGGTTGTTACCAATTCAGGCAGTATAAGTGCTGGCAAATATGCCATCTATAATTCCGGCATCGGCAATGTAATCAATAATTCCGGCAATCTCATTGGTGGGGTGCGCATTGGTAATGCTACGCTGAATATTTCCGGCGGTTCGATCAGCGGCGTTGTTGAAGGCTCAGATGTCGGCAATGTTAATATTCTTGGTAACTTCGCGCAGTCTGCCGCTTTTTCTGGTCTCGATAATCTCAATATTTCCGCTGGCACCTTTACCGCGAACAATGCGATTTCGGCTAACAGCATCGCGGTTGGAGGTGGCGCCACTCTCAAGCTAAATTCTGACTACTCCTTAAGCGGAGAGTTAAGCGGATCTGGTAATCTAAACATTGCAAATGGCGCGTCTTTCGTGGCCAATCGCGATCTTTCTTTTGGAAATATTTTGGTTGGTGGTGTGCTGGATTTGAGTAAAACAAATAATCTGACATTGGCTGGAAACCTTGTTGGCAGCGGCTCAGCACAGATTAATCTCGGTAGTAATCAGCAGAGAATCTCGGGAAATTTTTCATTAGCAGCGGGCGATGTTTTGTTGATTAAGACTGACACAAATAGCCTAGGAAGCCTTATAATCAGTGGTTCTGCAAGCATTGATCCCAATTCTAAAATTTCCCTTACCGTGACAAAACAAGGTTATTTAAAGAGTGGACAAAGACTCGTTCTGCTCAGTGCTGGCGCTGGCTCAAACCTTAATCCGATTAGGATTAATCTTAATGGTTGTGCAAGTAGTTGTGGGATGTTGCGTCTTGGTAGCGAAGTCTCGGGAAATGATTTGCTGCTCAATATTTCACGACCGGCGACAAGTGAAATCGCGGTTGGCAAAAATTCTAAAAAAATTTACGAGAGCCTAGGCATAGGCGCCAATCAAGGTGTGGGCAAGATTCAGGAATTCCAAAATTATCTCGACGGTAAGAATTTTAGCGACGGAGAACTCGAGCAAACCCTGAACCAACTCGCTCCGCAATCAGGAAAGGCGCGGATGATCGGCAGTAATAATGTTGTTGCTGGGTCGTTGGCAACCGGCGAAATTCGCCTCAATCAAATCCGCGGCGGCTTTGCGGACACGCCGGCGCAGGGCTCAGGCTTCGCCCAGATTTTTTCCCCTACCCGGACGCTTGATGTTTTTAATCTAGCAGCACAAGGCGGTGCGCTTAAGAATGGATTTTGGGTACAGCCATTTGGCTCTGCTGCCACGCAGAATGTGACCGGAGACGATGTTGGTTACCGCGCGATTTTAAGCGGAGTAGCGCTTGGATTGGATCACGAAACATCGCTGCGCACCACAACTGGTACGGCTCTAAGCTATGCACGCTCCGAGACAAAATCATCCGACTCCCTGAAAAAAACCACTAGCAACACTTACCAAATCAACCTCTACAACAGCCACAGTCACAAAAATTTTTTCATCGATTCTTTAGGCGGGATTGCTTTCAGCCAATTCGCTTCAAACCGCGCCATTCCTGCGGTGGGTGCCACTGCCAACGCAAACTACAATGGCTTTAGCTACATCGCCAAAATACGTTTGGGCGTGATTAAAAAGCTTCATCATGGGCTGAGTTTCATCCCCGAAATTTCCGCCAGCTTGCAACACAACTCGGTTGGTGGCTACACAGAAAAAGGTGCGGACTCGCTTAATCTCAAAGTAAAATCTTCAAACTCAACAACGCTTGAGGCCAGAATTGGTGCTGGTCTAAGCTGGCTAGAAAAAATCCACGATTCACGCGAGTTCAAAAAATTTACTGTCGCCCTGAAAGCATCTTACGGCTATAACTTCATCAACCACACCAGCAATGTGATCAGCTCTTTTGTTGGACAGAATTCAAGTTTTAACACCCAAGTAAACCCAATCGATCCGGGCAGTTTGCGGCTCGGCGCTGAGGCCAATATTTACCACATCGATGACATCACCTTCAGTGCTGACTACCAATTCGAGCGACGCACCACCTACCAATCTCACTTTGCAGCCTTTAAAGTTAGGCAGGCATTTTAGAACCTGCTCCTTATCTCGTTCTTCTTTCATTTTTCAATGTGGATTACTTTGCCAAGCTATGCCTAGCTCGCAATGACGCTTTTCCCTTAACCCCAACAACGCTTCACAAAGAATGTCTAAACAAATCCACATCATCGCTGGTCCGAATGGAGCGGGCAAAACTTCATATGCACGCGTGGCGTTATTGCCGGATTTTCTGGGTAGTAATGAGTTTGTGAATGCTGACGAGATCGCTAAGGTTCTGTCTCCGAAGGATCCGGAAAAGTCGGCGATTGAGGCTGGAAGGTTGATGTTAAAGCGCATGGAGTTTCTGGTAAAAGAAGGGAGGAGCTTCGCCATCGAGACAACGCTTTCGGCTAAGATTTATTTCAACTTCATACGCAAAGCCCAGAAGCGTGGATATAAAGTAAACCTTTTTTTCTTGCGGCTGGAGAATGTCGAACTTGCCCGCAAACGCGTGAAGAACAGGGTTAGCAAAGGTGGACACAACATCGAGACAGAGGTCATCGAGCGACGGTTTAAAAGGGGGCTAGACAATCTGAAAGATTACCTAAAAATCATTGATACCACTTCGATCTACGAAGCAAGCGGTCCGGAGCTCATCGAGATTCTCAAGAAAAACGGCAACGACCTCGAAATCCTTAACAAAAAATTTTGGCAAGAAATATGCGCAACGAAGAAATCTTAAGACGCACCGAGGAAGGGGTAAGGGAGAGCAATAAGATTCTTATTCGTGAGTTAGTGCGTGATTTTGAGGAAAGAGGGGTTGCTCCTGTTTGGGCGATCGATGGCAAGGTTGCCAATCTGAAGTCGGCAACAAAAAGCAAAGAGGCCGATTTTGCGCGTGAGCTAAAAAAATCTGGTTTGCAAAAATCCGATTTTTGTTTGCTGCAAGAAGCGAAGGCCAAAAGCAAATCTCTCCATATTTTAGTTGTTTCGAAAACCTTGGGTAAGGTCAGGATTTATAAGGAAACGCGTTGGATCGACGAACTACATCACGACATCAAAAAGAAGTTCTTTAGTTAACCTCTCATGCAACAAAACAACGCAAACACACTTTTAGCGATCAGTCTTTCTGTCGCTATTTTACTAGGTTGGACATGGCTTTACGAAAAACCTCGCATCGAGCAGCGCGATCTGGTAAAGAAGCAGCAACAAACGCAAGAAGCGCAGAAACATATCGATATTAAGCCGCAGCCAAAGAAGCAAGATGAGGTTGTGTTGGCGACAAAAACCCGCGAGACGTCACTTGCCGAAACAAGAAACTCGCGCGTGGCGATCAAAAGCGAATCACTACATGGATCTTTATACCTCAAGGGCGCACGCCTTGATGACCTAACTCTCGCCAAATATTTTGAGACGCAAAAGAAGGAGAAAGAGGTTGTGCTTTTTGCGCCGGCGGAAAGTAAGGAAAGATACTTTGCTGACTTCGGCTGGATCAGCTCGGATGTTGCTCTCGAGCTGCCTAATCCTGACACGCTTTGGCGCAGTGATTCATCAGAGCTAACTCCTGAAAAACCGATAAACTTGTCTTGGAAAAACAAGCAAGGGGTCGAGTTCTTAATCAAGCTGAAGTTAGACGAGAACTACATGTTTACGGTTGAGCAGTCGGTTAGAAACAGTTCGGAAAATCCAATCTCGCTAGCGAGTTACGGCCGCATCAACCGTGTTTTAAACGCGGTTCAACAGTCAAACTATATCCTTCTGGAGGGGATGATCGGAGCTTTTGGCGGCGTGTTGCAAGAGGTGAGCTACAAAAAAATGCTCAAGGAGAAAAAGTTCGAATATCAAGATTCTGGCGAGGACGGTAGCTGGTTGGGCATCACTGACAAATATTGGCTAAGCGCTCTCGTGCCAGACAGGCAGCTGGCTTATGGTGCTAAGTTTTCTGAGAATCAGAGTAATCAGCGTACATTCTTTGACGCCGAATTTGTTGGGCAGGAATATAAAATAGCTGCAGGTGAAGAGCTGAGTTTCACCCACCATCTTTTTGCCGGAGCAAAGCAGGTAAGGCTTCTTGACCAATATGCGCAGGATTTTGATCTCAAACTTTTTGACCGCGCCGTTGATTTTGGCTGGTTCTATTTCCTCACCAAGCCATTCTTTTTTGTGATTGAATTTCTGTACAAGTTTCTCGGCAATTTTGGTTTAGCGATTTTGGCGATGACGGTTCTGGTCAAGCTAGCACTGTTTCCGATGGCTAACAAATCCTATGCCGCGATCGCCAAGATGAAGAAGTTGCAGCCAAAAATCGAGGCGCTGCGTGAGCGCCACAAGGATGACAAGCTGGGGTTGCATCGTGAAATGATGGAACTCTATAAGCGTGAGAAGATTAATCCTGCTTCGGGGTGTTTGCCGGTCTTGATCCAAATCCCTGTTTTTTTTGCACTCTACAAAGTTCTCTTTGTCACGCTCGACATGCGACATGCCTCGTTTTATGGC
>VGDN01000027.1 GCA_016869695.1 Alphaproteobacteria bacterium | reverse complement strand
CACTATATTCCGAGTGAAGTTGTAAATGAGTGGGTTTCTCGCAATATGTCTCAGGCATTGTCAGCTAAGCATGATGTATGGCGTGCGATATTGGAGAGGTCTGGGGTTGATATCGCGAATGATTATGCTGGCCATGTTCCAGTTTTGTCTTGTAGTAAAAGAGACCAAGAGACGCTAGAGATTGCTAGGTCAATTTATGGTGAGTTGGAGGCCAGGTCTTTTGTGGGAAATGAGCAGCAACAAACTCAGCAAAAAGTAAAATTTATCGAGAGTAAGGCTGGTGAGTGGGGAAGAAGGCTTAACAGCAATCCGAACTGCAGTGTTTTTGATCTAGGTAAGTTACGAAAGATTTGGCGCGTTACTCATGGCAATCCATATGATATCGGTAAGGATGAGATGATGGATGAAGAGGAGAATAAGCGTAGAAACGAATCAATTCATAAAGAAAATTGGTTTTTACTTTCTGGTGTTTTGAATATCTTGGACTCGCTAATGCCTACAACTCTGGCTCCAACAACATATCCACTCCCAACTAAAATAGGACAACTCAATGACATCCCACCCAATAAAAAAGCACATTCTAGCAGTTCTAGTCGAAAATGAATTTGGTGTTTTGGCGCGTATTGTTGAGCTATTTTCTGCTCGTGGCTACAATATCGAGAGCCTTACAGTAGCACCGGTTTCGCGCGATAAAAAAATGTCGCGCATTACGATTACAACTTACGGTACCGACAAAACCATCGAGCTGATTTGCAAGTTGTTGCGACGAATTATTCCTGTTCATCATGCGGCGGAATTGAGTGCGGCAGAGGGCTATATCGAGCGCGAGTTGGCGTTAATACAAATCATTACCGACAAGAAAACGCGCAAAAAAGCAGTAAAATTTTTGGAAGATTACGAAAGCAAGATCATCGATGAAGAGGCAGATTCATTGGTGTTTGAGGTGATTGGCGATTCGCAAATAATTGAAGAAGTTTTGGAAAAAATGGAAAATTTTGGACTTGCTACGGTTTCACGCACCGGCATTGCCGCTGGGTTTAGGGGGATGAAGAGATTGGATCAGATTTCGGGTTGAATTTTTGTGATCGAAAAATAACTTGCGCCGCCCCTCTAACCTAAAGCTCACACATCATGTTAACCACTCTTCCCATGAATTACATCTTTACCATTGATACTCTGCAATTCTCCCGCCGCCTACAAACAGCTGGGTTGGAAGCGAAGATTGCTGATGAAATTGCGGAAGTGATTAAAGACACCCAGGCTCAATCAATCGAAGGTCTTGCAACCAAGCAGGACATAAGGGAAGTTAAGCAAGAAATTAAATATCTTGATCAGAAGATTGACGCTCTCGACCAAAAGTTTGAGCAAAAATTCAATGCGGTCGAGCAACGCATTGACGCTCTCGACCAAAAGTTTGAGCAAAAATTCAATGCGGTCGAGCAACGCATTGACGCTCTCGACCAAAAGTTTGAGCAAAGATTTACATCATTCGATCAAAAATTCGAAACACTCGAATATAAACTAACCGTAAAAATATTCGTAGCGATGATCGCTGCGGTTTCAATCATTACCTGGTTGGACAGGGTTCTTAACTAACTAATTTTCAAACATATGGCTGGCAAACCAAAGGCTTCAAAAGCAAAAAGAAACTCAATTCTATTTAAGATGGTAAGTACTGCCGACACGGGTTTTTATTATCTTGCACGTCGCAATCCGAAGCAAAAACAGGAGAAGATGGTCTTCACAAAATATGATCCAATCGTGCGCAAACACGTAGAGTTCAAAGAGCAAAAGCTCTCCAGCTAGGCTCATCTATACCCATTCCACCTGAAAAATGATCACTCCTCTATCCTCCCAAATCGCCGAAGTTGCCGAACTAGCCGCCATCGCTTGCTATGACTGGATTGGTAAGGGTGACAACAAAGCTGCAGATGCTGCGGCGGTAAAATCCATGCGCGAAAATCTTAATCGCATGAATATCGCTGGCACGGTAGTGATTGGTGAAGGTGAGCGCGATGAAGCGCCGATGCTCTTTATCGGAGAGGAGGTTGGTAAGGGTGGAGTCGAGGTTGATATCGCTCTTGATCCGCTTGAAGGGACAACGATTTGCGCCAATGCCGGCGAGTCTTCGTTAGCGGTGATTGCTTTTGCTAAGAAGGGCGGATTCTTACATGCACCGGATGTCTACATGGACAAGATTGCAGTTGGCGCTGGTTTGCCTATTGGTATAATCGACCTCGACAACTCGCCGAAAAAGAATCTGCAAAACATCGCGCAAGCCAAGAAATGCGATATCTCAGACCTAACCGTTATGATCCTTGAACGTCCACGCCATCAGGAGTTAATCGCCAAGGTGCGTGAGGCAGGGGCGCGTATCCGCTTGATCGGCGATGGTGATGTTGCTGGCGTAATCGCCTGCACTTCGCAAAATACTCGCGTTGATGCTTACATGGGAAGTGGTGGCGCGCCGGAAGGTGTGCTTGCTGCCGCTGCACTGCGTGTAATCGGTGGGCAGATGATGGGACGCCTGGTTTTTGGTGACAATCAGAGACAAATCGAGCGCGCTAAAAAAATGGGAATCGCCGATCTTAACAAAAAATACACAACCGAAGAGATGGCTAAGGGCGACGTGATATTTGCTTGCGCTGGCGTTACTGATGGCTACATGCTGGAAGGCGTGAAGAAGTGCAAAAAATCCGGAAAGGTTTTTGTGAGTTCGTTGCTGATGGATTCCGCCGCGAAAAAGGTTGTAAGGACCAGATCTGAATATTTATGCCAAAACAACTAGAGATAGTTGAGCAGCGCCTTAATCAAGTCTACGCAAGTTGGAATCAGTTAAGTGAAGAAAAGAAGAGGCAAAAAATAAATCTCATCCTGCCATTTATTCAGATTACAAGCTACTTAACGGCACTTGCTGCGGCGCCGCGCCTAAACTTTATTCTTGATGATTTTGCCTCGCAATATTCACAGTTTTACGGGCAGGATTTGCGTCGGATGGAAAGTTCAGATTTAAGTCGCGAGTTGATGAATCGCCTTACCGCAAGGGATATTAATGATGTCACAAAGACAGAACTACTGGGCTATGAGAAAAAATATATTCACGCTCACAATCGCATGTTGTTTAACTACGGACGATTTTTGGATCGAATCTCGAAAGGTTTGACTGGCGAAAAGAGGGATGAGATTGCCACAAAAATCGCTGAGATTTTGGGAAGTGATGATGCAGAGGAAGTTGCTACGGGCTTGGTTGTAATCAATAATAGTCTCGAGCTCGAAAAAAACTCACCGATGCTGACCAAGGATGATTTGGAAAATCACGCGCTGCTGAATCAAATGAGTAACTACTTACAAAATATCGCCCATATTCCAGCGCTGCTGCTTGATGAGGGGAAGTCCAAAGCGGTGATTGCTTCGATGCAAAGTGATTCAACGAATCTTCGGGTAAAACGTGATACTGTTTTGAGCCATGATTTTACTGCACTTAGCGCCTCTCTAAAATCTTGTGATTTGGTAATGCAGGTCGGGATTGAAACCGAGTTTTTGTTACATCCACTTACCTCAAATGATGTCGAGCCGACTTCATCCAACCATCACAAAAATGCAGTCCTAAAAAAAGTTTTAGCCGACCTGAATGCGCGGCGTAAAATGCAGACGAAATATGGATTAGAGCCAACAGTTTCAGCGGTTGGGGATATGAATGATTTTTTTGGCGAGGGTGAAGTTACCTCGACTGGGGCTGAAGAAAAATCGCTTATTTGCCGACGTGATTTTCTACTGATTACTCGTGACATTGCTGCTCGTAAGCCAGATCTTGACCCAACAAAAATCCAACAACTCGTTGCCAGCTTCACCGAAGCAGAGACATTTTTTTACAATCTGTTCTTTTTAGATAATGTCCCCGATCAGATGAATATCTGCATGGACGACATATATGACCCAACAAAAACCAAGGATGAGAACTTCTCAAATGTCTGGCGCTTGATGGAAAAAGGTATGTTTCACTCACATCTTCTCGACATGATTCAGGTGCATGAAGTGTCTTTCGGGCCTTATGATTTTTCGGAGACGATCACCAAAAAAAGGGAAGCGTTGGATCAGATGCGCCAAGTGGCCAATCAGACAGAATGCTCACTTGATAACCCGAATGTTCAGCTAAATCTATCGCTTTGTTTTCAAGGGAAGAATGTTTTGCAGCCAATAATCACGCGAGATGGTGAGCATACAAAAATCGAGATTAGTCAGCTCGGTGTAGAGTTTATTCGCTTGTTGCAAGGGACGGTGGTGCAGGCAAGAGAGATACAAGGCTTGCTACGTAACCAAACTGAAATTTCGGCAGCGCTCGATCGCAAAAAATTTATCGGCGAGATGTTGCAAGGAACGGAATATCTTGACATCAATCCCAAACTTCCGGCCTTTTTAAATCACAAAAGGTTAGCGGCGAAGAATCAGACTATTCGTGTTTCGGCGATTAATGATGAGGTCGCGGTGGCAGAGGTAAGGCTGGTTGGCAATAATCCGCACTTTGCTGTTTTTGATGAGGCGCAAAATGTTTTTCAGTCTGGACTCGAATTTATTCCGGAAGCTTTGTTGCCGAAGATTGCTGAGAAAATGCAGGAATTTTTAGCGAGTAAAACTAAGGAGGAGATTGAATCGCTAAGTAAACAAATGGTGCTGGTTAGGAGTGATGGAACTATTGTTGGTGCTGATCCGCATGTTATTTCTGGAGCGATTAATCGTGACGATATTTTTGCCAGACCGTCAACCGTTGTTCATAAACCTACAGCGCCGCGTGATGCTTCAGCACTTATCCCAAATCCAACACAAAATTGCTTTTTGAATGTGTAGGCGATTCTCCGCTTCATCAAACACCACTGACTTTTTGGAGTCGATTACCTCAGCAGTTACCTCAAATCCACGATAGGCCGGCAAGCAGTGGGTGAAGATGGCATGTTTTTTAGCAAGCTTAATCAGGCCATGATTTACCTGGTATGGCATGAGTTGTTTAGTTTTTTGTTTACGCAGTTTTTCATCTCTCAAAGAAGTATCTCCCATCGAAAACCAAGTGTCGGTGATCAACACATCCGCATCTTTTGCCGCATCTTTTGCCGAAAGAGATTTTTGAAATGGAGTAGAGATTGCTAGCTCATAATCAAAGGCAGGAGCTGCGTGGATGTAAGATTCAAGCACGTTGTTAACATCGCCAAACCAAGCCAGTTTTTTGCCAGAAATTTTGCCAAGATGCTCTTCGATGGTTAAGATGCTCGCCAGGATTTGGCAGGGATGTGAATAGTCAGAAAGTGCGTTAATCACAGGTACAGAGCTGTTTTGCGCGAGATCAAGAATTGTTTTATGAGAGTTACTACGGATCATGATGCCATCGACAAAACGGGAGAGAACCTGCGCTGTATCTGCAACGCTCTCACCCTTACCAAGTTGCATATCATTGCTATTCATCACGATTGCATGGCCGCCGAGTTGGTTGATTGCTACCTCAAAAGAGACGCGAGTACGTGTGGAATTTTTTTCAAAAATCATCGCCAACTGTTTGCCAGAAAGGATGCGAGAGCTTTTTTGTTTTTTTAACTTCTTAGCCAGCTCGATGATTTTGCGTAAATCTTTCGCGGGAATTTTGTTGAGGTCGATAAAATGCTTTACCATTTTTTAGTTAGTTGTGAGATTCGGGAATGCACGGGAACGTAAGGCGCATGCTACTTTTGTCAATTTATCAGAAATGTCAGAAAGTATTTTTATAGTTAGCGGAGGAACTGGTGGTCACATTATTCCAGCTCGCTGTTTGGCTGATTATTTATCTAGTCAAAATCGCCAAGTTTTTTTCTTTGGCGACGAAAGAATCGGAATTTATTGCAAACAAGAAGGCCGCCAAGGGGATCTATTTCAGTCCAGGATTATCAAGGCTTCACAGTTTAAGAAGACGCCAGGTTTCTTGTTAAAAATTTGTCTTGGATTTTGTCAGTCGCTTTATTTTTTACTGAAATTTCGACCAAGATTCTTGGTTGCCTTTGGAGGCTATGCAACCTTTCCAATGTTGGTTGCAGCGCTTGTCACTCACACTAAAATAATCCTCCACGAACAGAATGCGCATTTGGGAAAAGTGAATAGGCTCTTTGCCAGATTTGCTTACAAAATCGTCACTTCCTTTCCACAAACTTCTGGAATTGCCTCGCAAGATTTAACAAAAATCACTTTTGCTGGGAATCCAATTCGCCCAGAAATAGCAAGGCTTCACGAGCTATCTTATGATCTTCCTAAGCATCAGGAAGAAACGCCTCTACCTAACAATCGTATGGGTTATGACGTGCTGCTGAACTCAGACTTTTATCAGGAAGAGCCGAAGCAAAACTTCTTCAAGATCCTTGTGATTGGTGGCTCGGGAGGGGCGAGGATTTTTAGCGAAACCTTGCCAAAAGCGTTTTTTAATCTGAGCGAAATAGTAAAGGAGAGGATTCAGGTGATCCAGCAATGCAGAGCAGAACTGGTTGCGACGACTTTTGAGCAATATAAATCATTCAACATAAGCGTTGTTATTGACTCATTTTTTGAAGATATGCCTGATTTGTTACGCGATGTACATCTAGTGATTGCAAGGTCTGGATCATCTTCGATTGCTGAGTTTTGTGCGGCAAAAAAGCCGATGATTTTGATCCCTTTTGCCGCCGCTGCCGACAATCATCAGGAAAAGAATGCGCATTACTTAGAGAGTCACGGAGCCGCGATAGTTCTACGCGAAACGGATTTCACGATTAGTAAAATTAATGAGCTGCTAAAGGATCTAATCGAGAATGAGGTGAAGCTGAAGAAACTTTCTGATAATGCGGGAAAGCTGGCTGTGCTTGATGCAACGCAGAATTTGGCAGGGGTGCTTAAATGACCATGACCTCACTCGGAAACATTTTACGAAATAAGCGTGAAGAGGCGAAGCTCGAGATTGTCGATGTTGCTATGCAGTTGCGAGTAAAGCCGGAGGAGCTGTTGGCGATCGAAAATGATGAGATCGAAAAATTGGCGAATCATCTTTACGCGCCAGGGTTGGTACGGTCTTATGCTCGTTTTGTTGGGGTGGAGAAGGGGATTATCGACAAAGGTTTAAGTGAGTTGAAGTTGCGATCGAACACTGAGCAGAAAAAACATCGGCTTGTG
This sequence comes from Alphaproteobacteria bacterium, assembly GCA_016869695.1. GTDB lineage: Bacteria > Pseudomonadota > Alphaproteobacteria > Rickettsiales > UBA1997 > UBA2645. The sequence goes on along the minus strand of VGDN01000027.1, from coordinate 3,503 downwards.
AATCTTAATAAAGAAGAACATCTCGCACCAAATAAAAACCTCGTTGTTAATTCACTGCTCGTCACAAGTTTTTTGTTGCTAGTGCTGCTACCGCTCTACATTTTTCTGGATGACAAAAGCGATTTACTCGTAACCAAAGACATCATCTATCAACTAAGCGAAATCAATGGCGGAAAATGAAGAAGTTACAACGCAGGTAGATTCTAAGGTCGATGAAGCCAAGGAGTACAGTCTGCTTCTGCCGATTACTGTGATGGTAATTTCTTTGTTGATAGTTCTCACTTTCGCGGTGCCATTTTTTTTGGATAATTCGGCGCTGAAATTTCAGTTGGTGCAAAAAGTTAGTCAGTCACTGCAAACAAAACTGACGATTTATGGTAAGGTCAAAATCACTCTTCTGCCTTATCCCGCAGTGGTCGCTGAAGATGTGGTGATGCAGAATTATCAAGCGCAATCTACCGAAAAGGCTTATGATCTTTACGCTAAATCAGTAGAGGTTCGTTTTCCATTTTTGAACTTTGCAAAAGATTCCGAGATTAAACGCATCACCTTCAGTGATGCAGTATTTTCAAGCTATTACAACGATCCAAAGCTACCGCCGCGCTTCGATGAGTTAACAAAAATGGTTAATGATCTCTCTAAAAATCCTGCTGATTCTGGTAGTGCTACTGCTTCAGGAATTAGTGTGAAGTTATTTCCCGTTTCCGGCGCAACCTATGCTGCATTCAAGTCTGATAGGCTTCCGGAGGTGGTTCTCAAAAACGCAAAAATTATTTTTTACGACAAGTTGGTTCACCAAAGAATTTTTTCTGCAATCAATGCTAATGCGGAAATTTCTAAGGAGAAAATTGAATCAGGGGGAAATTTTGTCAGCGAAAATATTCCTAGTAAGTTCAAGCTTGTCGCAAAATTTAATTCACAGTCAAAAGAGCAGGATTCCTTGCTAGACCTGGTTTCGCCAGCTCTTGAGCTGCACGTAAAGGGAAATTTTATCTCAGAAAATAAAGGCCTGCTTACCAGCGGCTTCGTTGGTAAAGTTAATGCGCAGATCATGGATCTGAAGTCATTTTATAAAAGTTATGTCGACAATAATGACGTGATTGCGGCGAAGCTAAAATATAACGCCAAGCCAATCAAAATCAGTGCTGAGGTCGATAGCGGCGAGCAAGAAACTTTAGTTAACAACATAATCATTTCTTCTGATTTGGTGAGTGGGAATGGTCAGTTGGATTTGAGTTTGATTAACCCAATTCCAGCAATTGATATCTTGTTCGATCTAGATAACCTTGATCTCGACAGCATTTGGTTGAGTAGTGCTTTGGCAAATGAGGTTCCACAAGAAGTTAGCGAAGAGAAAGAAACCGCAGATGAGTCAGAAAATGGAATCAATCTCGATTCAGCTAAGAAATTAAAAAATTTTGATCTAACAGCCGAAATCAGCGCTAAAAGAATCAGGTATTTGGAAGGAGAAATTACCGACTCCAACCTCTATTTAACCATTTCAAAAGAGGGTGAGATGATGGTGATGCCACTAATATTCAAGGTGCCGGGAAGTGGTGTCTGGCGAGTTACCGGAGTGGTTGATCAGACCACGGCTACACCAAAATTTATTGGCGAGTTTGATGCAGTGGGCAAGAGTCTGCAGGAGTTACTAAAGCTGTTCAAGATTGAGTCACAAAATTTGCGGTTTGATGCCTTTAAGGATTACACAATTTATTCCGATATTTTATTTCTACCAAACAGTGTGAAGCTAAGCAATTTTTATCTAAATTTGGGTAGTGGTGAAAATGAAATTTCTGGTGAGGTAAAAATCATAAGTGATGGTAAGGCGATGGACAGCAAGGGAAAGCTGCATATAAAGAATCTCAATATTGATGATTATTTTTTGATATCTGGTCAAAACACTTATCTCTCTCCTGGTTCACTTTTACGGAAAATATTTTGGCTAAATGACATTTCCTCGAGTGGGAATTTTGGTGTCAGTTTCGACAAGATGATTTACAAAAAAGAAGAATTCGCAGCGCAATCCTTTAGCTTCAAGGTTGGACGAGGTTATTTCGGAATTAATGACTTAACTCTGCAGTCGCCACAAACCGATCTGCAAGCGAGTCTTAATGTAGATATTAGCAATCATGACCCACAATTTGATCTCAAATTTAACGCCAAAAAATTTCATTACGAGACCGCAGACGTCTTTGATGTAACTGATCCAAGCAAGACAAAACAAGTTACGTTTTTTGACCAATTTTTTGCGCTACCTTCGCTTGAGGATTTTAGTGGGGATATTTCGGTTAATATTGCTGATTCAAGCATAAATGGAGTGGTGATTTCGAGCGGTAATTTAGCTGGTCGGATGAAGAATGGTAATATTGAAAAGACGAAAATTACGGGGGAGTTTTTTAATGGGAGCTTTGTCTATCAAGGGATGCTTGGTTTGAGAATTAACAAAGTGATTAATGGTAATCTCACCCTTACTGATGTTGATTTGCGGCCGTTATTTACTGATCTTTTTGGTGTAAAGAATCTTGCTGGTGTCGCCAATTTTGCTGCAAGTGTTACTGCGGTTGCGAGTAATAAAAGCGAGTTTGCGAAGGGTCTCAAAAGTGAAGCTAAGTTTAGTGCTAGCGTGCCGAGCGTTGATGGGTATGGCTTGAACGATTTGATAAAGAAAATGTTTGCGCCGCAAAGTTACGCGCAAGATCTACAAGATCCGGAAAAGATTCTCTTCAATCCGCAGGCAAAAACTATTTTCAATAAGGCGGAAGGAACGATTCAGATCAATAATGGGAATGATGGAAGGCTACGCATCAGTGTTAATGCACCGGCGGTGAATGGCATTTTGTCTGGAACATTTAGTGCTGAGGAAATGGCTCTCGATACTTCTTTTAACGTGATTTTCCTCACTGGTGATCAGCAAAAGCAAACTCCAATCAGCATTGCTACCAACTTCAAAGGCAAGACCAGCAATATTTTACAAAGCACAAATATTGACCAAGTCCGCCAATATTTAGGTCTACCTAAGACGCCTTCCAAACCAGCGCCAGCAGCGATTTTGGAGAAGTCGGTGTTGGTGCAATGAAAAAGAGCAGAAAATCAAGACCAAAAAAAACATTCAACAAACGAGGTCTGACTAAGTCTTTGCTTAGTTCAAGAAACTTGACTGTGCTACGAGAATCTCTGTTGGAAGATTGGTGTAAAGAATATGTTTATGTGTTAAGCTGTAACTAAAATGACCAAAACCTCCCCTTTCCAAATCCTCCAAAAAAAAGGCCGAGAAAAGATTATTTGTCTGACTGCCTACAGCTTTCCGATTACCAAAATTTTGGATGAATATTGTGACGTGATTCTGGTTGGTGATTCGCTTGGCATGACGATTTACGGGCTTCCGGACACTGTTGATGTAACTCTGGAGATGATGATCAATCACGGCAAAGCGGTGATGCGGGCAGCAAAAAAATCTCTTGTCGTGGTCGATTTGCCTTATGGCACTTATGAAAAATCTC
>VGDN01000026.1 GCA_016869695.1 Alphaproteobacteria bacterium | reverse complement strand
TATGTTGTTCGTGTTGTTATTATTGACCTGTAATAGTGATGCATAATTAACGCCAAGATATACCGGGGTGGTAATGTTGGAATCATTACACCCTCCGGAAAAGCCCTGATAGTTTGAAGTAACGGCAAATTGTGCCATGCCATAGCAAAGATTATTACCCTGTGAAAAAATCGCCGAATTACTAGATGGATTATTTGATTGGAAGACTATTGCCATAGTATACGTGCTATTTCTTGCGGTAATAGGAGCGATGGTTGAGTTGGTTAAGTAGGTAGATCCATTAAAATTTATCGAGGGTAAACTATTAATTCCCTTCAGCTTATATGTGGGCTGATTGGCTCCGGTATTTTGTGTAAAGGTAATTTTATCTCTATTTTGCGGGCTGATATCATACCAAGTAGATATTGATTGCCCATCATTCGGCTCGGTGGCCGAGCTGCTGAAACTATTGGCACTAGTGGTATCAAGCCATAATGATAATTTATTGATGGAGGCAACTCGAGAACTTTGGGTTATCATTCGTGCCGCCGTCAGTTTAGAATCTTGTAATAAGTCCAGCCCCTGACCAATAGCGGCAATTAAAACTCCAATGATAAGAATAACGATTGACAGTTCGACTAGGGAGAATGCTTTTTGTGTCCCGACATCATTAGAAAAATGATTTTTGATAGCTATCAATCTCAATTGGATTGAGATCCACATATTCCTAAATCACAGCGATAAATGTTAAATAATTTTCAAAAAGAACATTTCGCATTTTTTATTTTCATTAAATATTGGCACATCTCGTCCGTTGTTCACCCCCAGCGCTGCTAGAGCCAACTTCAATGCCGATCCGATCTTTGCGTTAGTAAGTGGCAGAGGAGGTGGGTGACGAGGATGTTTAGCAAAATCAATGCGATGATTTTGCTAAGAGACAAAAAAGAAAAATGTTCGATTACGATTCCGATAAGTAGTAATGGGATGATGTAGAAGTTAGTGATTTTGATGATCTGGATTGTGACTAAAACATCCTTGGTACGCAGGAAGGCAATGGTGGATACAAGCAATAATAATGAGAGAAATATAACCATCATTTTTGATTTCTTTCGTTGTTAATTATGAACAAAACTGCGGTCAATTTGATTAGAAAGAGCAAGATGATGATGTCCAAAAGGGAGTCAAAGCTAGCAACGGCGCTGGCTAGAATTGTCACGATTAAGATGGTGAAGAGGAGGTAGAAGCTAACAATTTTTTCCAGAAAGCTTTTGGCGACAAGAAATTTAGCCGCGATGAGCAGTGAAGACAGAGCCAAAATCGCTAAAATCATAAATTAATCCCCCTAAATCCCCTGAAGGGAACTTGGCATAAATCAGTAAATTCCTGTCGGGTCTTTGTCCTTTAGGCTTTCACTGAATCCAGTAGAATCATCTCCAAAATCTTCTTCGAGAGTGTCATTGAGTTTTAAGGCCTCGAAGAAGACATGCTCCTTAGGAGTTGTGGGAGTTGGATATCTTCCGGTGACGCGATCGACCTTAACAAACTTAACGCTACTTGGTATGCGGAATGGCGTTGACGCCTTGTCCTTCAAGGCATCTTTCATGAAGTTGGTAAATATTGGTAAGGCGATTGATGCGCCGGTTTCTTCAGCGCCGAGTGATTTTGGATTGTCGAATCCAACATAAACTGCAGCCACTAAGTCAGGCGAGAAGCCTACAAACCACGAGTCATAAGAGCTGTTAGTTGTTCCGGTTTTGCCACCAAGGATTCTGCCTACTGCCTTAGCACGTGCCGCCGTGCCACGATCCACAACGCCCTGCAGCATGTAAGTGATTTGGTAGGCGGTGGCGGAGTCGGTGATTTCCTCGCTGAGCTCGGACAAGAAGGGGATTTGTTCGGGATTGCTGCAGCTGTCGCAACTACGATTGTCGCGGCGGTAGATGGTTTTGCCGTCGCGATCTTGGATCTTTTCAATCATTGATGGCGTGATTTTTTTGCCGCCATTGACCATCATGGCGTAAGCGGTGGCGAGGCGAAGAACCGTTGTCTCTGTTGAACCGAGGACTAGTGAGTAAATCGCTTTTGGATCATCATTCACACCAAATTTCTTCACGGTTTCAGCAACTTTTTCGAGTCCTACTTGGTCAGCCATTCTAACTGTGGTGACGTTACGAGACTGCTCAAGACCTGTGCGCAGAGTGGTTGGTCCGTAAAACTCGCCGGAATAATTCGTAGGGGAATAAGGCGGAAGATCGATACCCTGATTAAGCGTGATCTCTTCATCCATCACCACCGTTGCCGGCGTCATGCCATTTTCTAGTGCCGCAATATATCCGAAAGTTTTCATCGTTGATCCTGGCTGACGCATTGCTTGCGTGGCGCGATTGAACTGATTCGGTGCATCAACATATCCACCGCTCATGGCAATTACCCTGCCTGTGTGTGGATCGAGAGCGATGAATCCGCCATTAACTTCTGGAAGTTGGCGTAGATTAAAGCTGCCTTCCTTGCCGCCATGCTCAACGAAAATCACATCACCAACCGCAAAAACATCGGAGATTTTTTTCGGCGCTGGACCGCGTGCATCAATACTCAAATATTTCTGTGTCCATTTCAGTGAGGCAAAATCAATCGCACTAATCTCGCCATCTTCTGTGCCAATCGTGGCCATATCTTTAGCCAGCGATAACACGACTGCCTTCTGCCAGGAATCCTTGTAAAGTTTTTTGACGTTGAACTCTTTCAGTTGCTCTTGCCATTTGTCGGTAGTGTCGATTTTGCCAAGCGCACCACGGTAGCCATGTTTGCGGTCATATTCTTCAATTCCGGCTTCAAGCGCCTTTACGGCAAAATTTTGGATTTGAGGATTAAGTGTTGTTCTGATGACGTAACCATTTTCAAACACGCTTTCTCCGCCGTAGAGACCGCTCAGCTCCTTCTTCACACTGTCGGAAAAGAAGCTGGCTTTGATCGCCCGATCCTTTTCCTGTTCCTTTAAAACGATCTCTTTGGTCATTGCTTCTCGACCGTCTTTTTCGCTTACGAATCCTTCGGCGATCATGCGCTCAAGCACCCAATCACGGCGCTCTTTGGCGCGTTCGAGATTTTTGCGAGGATCAAGTTTTGATGGCGCTTTTGGTAAAGTGGCGAGTAGTGCATCTTCCTCGAGAGTTAGCTCGTCGATTGATTTGTCGAAATAAACCTGCGCTGCGGCAGCAACGCCATAGGCTCCCGATCCTAGATAAATCTGGTTCAAATATAGTTCTAAGATTTTGTCTTTGGGAAAAGTTTTGGTGATACGGAAAGCCAAGATCGCCTCTTTGATCTTACGCTGCAGCGTTCGCTCGCGAGTGAGTAAAAAGTTTTTGACGACTTGCTGTGTGATGGTGGAAGCACCTCCGACCGATCCCTCGCCACTTAGCACCGTAAAAAAATTACGGATGGAGGCGCGCAGAATCGCGGTTGGATCGATGCCGGAATGTTTATAAAAGTTGGAATCTTCGGCAGCGAGGAAGGCGTTGATTAAGTGTTTCGGTGTGCTTGTGATGGGAACGAAGATGCGTTTTTCTTTGGAGAATTCGCTGATCAAACTGCCATCAGCGGCGTAGAGACGCGAGGTGATGAGGGGATTGTAATTTTTGAGCTGGTCGTAATCGGGAAGATTTTCGCTGAAGCGTTTGAAAGCCAAGAAGCCAAAGATCACAGTAGTGATGGTCAGGAAGGAACCAATGGCAAGTAGGAAGGGGAGAGCTTTTTTCATTTAGGGAGAATCAAAAATTTACCAGGAACCACTGAATCGTCTCTCTGAGTCTTTCTGTGAATAATTTGGAGATTTTGAAACCGAGTTCGTGTTCAACCTTGGCATTACTAATCGCGTATCTTTTGTCGTGGCCGAGACGGTCAGTGACGAATTTTATTTGTTCACGATAGGACTTTCCATCCGCTCTGGGCTTGAGCTCATCGAGCATTGTGCAAATCTCGTTGGCGAGATCGAGATTAGTTTTTTCGCAGTCACCGCCAAAACAATAAGTTTCACCAACATGTCCGCGATGCAGTGCTGTGTAGATGCCATCGACATGGTCACCAACAAAAATCCAGTCACGAATATTTTGTCCGTCGCCGTAAATTGGAATTGTTTTACCGTCGAGAGCATTGCGGATGATGGTGGGGATTAGCTTCTCGCGATGCTGGTTTGGGCCAAAATTATTGGAGCAGTTGGTGGTGATTACCGGCAATCCGTAAGTCTCAAACCAAGCGCGCACTAAATGGTCGGAAGCGGCTTTGGACGCGGAGTAGGGCGAGTTCGGGCGGTAAGGAGTTTCTTCGTTAAACTTCGGATCGGCTTTGTTTAGCGAGCCAAAAACTTCGTCGGTGGAGATGTGCAAGAAGCGAAAATCATGTTTTCTTTCTTGCCAGTATGAAAGCGCGCAGGTCAGGAGGTTGTAAGTGCCGACGATGTTGGTCTGGATAAAATTTTCTGGTGCTTTGATGGAATTATCGACGTGAGATTCGGCAGCAAAGTTAACGAGAAAGTCGATTTGTTCTTCGCGTAAAATCTTGATGACGAGCATTTGATCACGAATGTCGCCCTTGATGAATTTATGCTTTATGCCTTCAAGATTTTGTAGGTTTCCGGCGTAACTCAAATTATCGAGCACGACTAAATTCTCGCCGAGTGCAGAAATTTTTTTAGCGAAGTGACAGCCGATGAAGCCGGCAGCGCCGGTGACGAGGTAGGTTTTCATGATTTTAATATTTAGCCCAAATCCGTATGAAATATTCTAACGACGGATTTGGGTTTAGTACTCACCTTGACTTAAGTATTTCTGCAATCTCCTTGCGAATTTTCTTAATCGCCGCCTCTTCGATTTGGCGGATGCGTTCGCGCGAGACTTTGTAGATTTGGCTAAGTTCTTCGAGGGTCATGGAATCTTCGGTCATTTGGCGTTTAAAGAGGATGTCTTTTTCGCGGTCATTAAGTTTTTCGAAGGCTTTTTTGAAGAGCGATTCCTGCAATAATTTTTCCTGATTCTTAATCGCGATTTCTTCCTGCGATTCATCTTTTGAGATCATCAAATCAACGAGCTCGATTGAATCCGCTTCGTCATTTAAAGGTCTGTTGAGCGAGGAATCCCCTTGCGAGAGACGCGAATCCATGGCCACAACTTCATCTTTAGAAACGCCGAGAGTTTCGGCTACATGCTCGATTTGACTAGGAGCAAGGGCGTTGTTTCCGGAATAAACACCGAGCTTTTTTTTGATTTTGTGGAGGTTGAAGAAGAGTTTTTTCTGTGCCGATGTTGTGCCGATTTTAACGAGAGACCAAGAGCGCAGGATGTAGTCCTGAATGAAGGCGCGGATCCACCACATGGCGTAAGTTGAGAAGCGGAAGCCTTTGTAAGGATCGAATTTTTTGGTGGCGTGAATGAGGCCGAGATTACCCTCGGCGATTAGATCGGTGACCGGCAAACCGTAACGACGATATTTGCTCGCCATTTTTACGACGAGACGCAGATGGCTTTGGATCAACATTTTCGCCGCTTCCTTGTCACCAGTTTCCGCGAAGCGAGTCGCGTAAAGCTTTTCTTCTTCGAGGGTTAGTAGCGGAAATTTTTGGACTTCGTGGATGTAATGGAGAAGTGAGCTAGAGCTTTTGGAGAGATTTTTTTTCGACATGTTTAGAGACCACTAACGGTGATGCCATATTTCTGCGAGAGGTAATTCATCACGTCTCTGCGCTCCTGGGCTTGGAGCGGGCGGTTGTAGATAATCATTTCAGAAACCAGACCAGTGAGGCCGTAATTACCACTGCGATCTGAGCCAATCGATAGACCATCTAGTGAGTTGCTGCCTATGTTAACAGTTGATCCGCTTGCCATATTGTTGACGTCGTTGGAATAAACTTTTGAGGAAGAGCCATTGATGTAAGCGGCAACGACGTAATCCTGATAAGTATTAATCGTAGCGGAGACGTTGTTGGCGGTGATACACGAGAAGTAATAGTTGCTTGGATTGAAGGCGAGTACGCAGCCTCTAGCCACGTTGCCGGAATCAAAAACGATGCCGGTGCTAGATAAAGCGACGTAAGGTCTGGCAACGAGAATCACGGTGTTTTGAGAAGTGATTCCTTGGTAAAAACTAGTCACAGAAATTCTGTTGGTGCCGTTAAAATAAACACTCGGCAGCTTGCCAATTCCATCCAACTTGTAAGTCACGGCGCTAGATGCGGTACGGGTGAGGGTGTTTAGTTTTTTGGGAACTGATCCCGGACTGACATCGTACCAAGTGCTAATTTGCCTGCTATCAACTGCTTCACTTGGTTTGAAGGATTCGAGTTTTGATGTTTCGTACCAGGCGACCAATCCAGGAATATCAGGAACTGGAGATCTGGAAGTGAGGGTGCGGGCAGAGACTAATCTTGCATTGGTGGTCATCTTGATGCTCTGCGCCACAATCGTCATCATTATGCCGATGACTAGGACTACGATGGAGAGTTCAATGATTGAGAAGGCGGGATGTTTTTTCATTAGAGCCCAACGACTTTGATTGCGTATTTTTTAGAGAGGTAATTCATCACGTCTCTGCGCTCTTTGTTGGAGAGGATGCGGTTGTAGATAATCACCTCTGAGACCAGGCCGTTGTAAGTGAAGGCGCCATTGCGATCAGTTCCAACCGTGATTCCTTGCAGAAGATGTGATCCAGGATTGAAGGCTGCATTAGAATTTATCGCGGTAGATGCGTCGTTCAAATAAGCCTTGGAATAAGAGGAGTTAAGGTTGGTGGCGAGGACATAATTCTGTCCTACTACTAGTGAGGCTGGAGAAGTTGATGGAATAGCTCCTGCTAAACCATTTCCTAAGTGAAACTGCATCCTACTTGAGCTGACCAGTCCGATGGCATAAACATTACTTCCGTCAGCATCTGTGTGGCCGGAATCGATAAGAATATTGGCACTACCAGAAGGAACGGCGGTTGGATTAAAGACAATGAACAAGGTGCTTTGTGCTGAACTTCCTTGATAAAAATCAGTCACAGCCAACTTCCCGCTGCCATCAAAATAAACGCTCGGGACATTGTTGATGCCTTTAAGTTTGTAAGTGACAGCGCTAGATGGGGTGCGGGTTAGTGTATTTTTTTTGCCAGGAATTGAGTCGGGGCTGATGTCATACCAGGTGCTGATTTGCTTACCATCGATTGCTTCAGTTTGCTTTAGGGAATCAAGAGAGGTTGTTTCGTACCAAGCAACAAGGCCGTCGATGTTTGGAACTGACGATCTGGCAGTGAGGGAGCGAGCGTTGGTTATGGTGCCAGAGGAGATCATCCTCACGCCTTGTCCAACAATCGCCATCAAAAGCGCAATGACGACTAAGACGATTGAGAGCTCGATGGCGGTGAAAGCTAAGTGCTGCTTTTTGTTCACAAAACAGACCAGGTTGTTACCGGATTTTTTGCAGCTTTGACATCATCCAATCTTCTTCTTGGAGTATTAAGAGGGAAGTTGTGGAACCTGTCACCGCGGCCTTGGCTCACTTCATTTGCGATGAAAATCATCGTGTCAATAAACTGATCGATTGTTGCTTTGCTTTCGGTTTCGGTTGGTTCAATCAGCATTGCGCCAGAAACGACGAGAGGGAAGAATGTTGTCATTGGATGAATGCCATATTCAACGAGAGCTTTGGCGATGTCCAAAGTCGAAATACCTTTTTCCTTTTGGATTTTATCAGTGAGCAAACATTCATGCATGCAGTTGCCCGTGAACGGCACGTGGTAATGAGCTTTTAGTTTAGCAAGGATGTAATTCGCCGAGATTACCGCATCTTCTGCAACTTTTTGTAAACCATCGGTACCGTGCGAGAGCATGTAAGTCAAAGCGCGAACATGCATGCCAAACTGACCGTTAAAGCCTTTAACTTTTCCACAGGAATTTTTTGGAGCGTAGAGTTTGTAAGTGTCTCCGACTTTTTCGACATGAGGAGTTGGTAAAAATTCGGCAAGTTCAGCACGCACTGCGATTGGTCCCGAACCAGGTCCACCGCCGCCATGTGGGGTGGAGAAGGTTTTGTGTAAGTTAAAATGCATCACGTCGACGCCGATGTCAGCGGGGCGAACTTTGCCAAGGATGGCGTTGTAGTTGGCGCCGTCGCAGTAGAAATATCCGCCAACGGAGTGAATTAAATCGGCGATTTGCTTGATGTTTTTTTCGAATTTTCCGCAGGTGTTGGGATTGGTAATCATGGTGCCAGCGATTGATTTACCATGCTCGGCGACAAGTTTTTCTAGAGCGGCGACATCGATTAATCCTTCAGAATTTGATGGAATTACTTTGATCTGAAAACCACACATTGCCGCCGTTGCTGGATTGGTGCCGTGTGCTGAATCTGGAATCAAAATAATTTTACGAGTTGCTGCTTCGCCTTTTTTCTCGTGAGCTTTTTTGATTACTAAAATTCCTGCGAACTCGCCTTGCGCGCCAGCTGCTGGAGCTAAAGAAACCGCACCAAGACCAGTCAAAGTCGCCAACCAGTTTTGCAAATTAAACATCAATTCAAGTGCACCTTGAACAGTAGATTGATCTTGCATCGGATGAATGTCGGCAAGGCCCGGAAGGCGCGCCATTTTTTCATTCAAGCGCGGATTATGTTTCATCGTGCAAGAGCCAAGCGGATAGAAGCCGGCGTCGATCGAATAATTCTGATTCGATAAGCGCACAAAATGACGAATGACCGTTGGCTCATTTACTTCCGCAAGCCCGATTTCACTACGCGCATCTTGTCCGGTGCGTAGGGAAAATTTTTCGACAGCAGGCAAGTCAACGCCACAAGCACCAGGAGTTGATTGCTTGATTAGCAATTCGGTTTCGTGATTCAGTCCACCGACTTCTGAAGGGATGAAGGTCATTTTGTCTTTCTTAGTTTAAGATTTTTTCTAACTCGTTCGCGAAAGCTTCAACATCTCTCGTGCTAGTCAGCTCGCTAACTGCGATGATCATTTTATTTCCAACCGCGAAGCCGCCAATGATGTTTTTGGCGAGGAGTTGTTTGTTCACCTCAGCCGTATCTTTGGTTAGCTCGATGGTGAACTCGTTGAAGAAGCTTTTGTTTACGATTTTCACGCCTTTGATTTTAGTCAGACGATCAGCGGTTTCGCAGGCTTTTTTGTGATTGATCAAAGCTAACTGCTTAAAGCCAATCTCACCGAGAAGTGAGCTGTGGATGGTGAAGGCGGTAGCGCACAACCCCTGATTCGAACAAATGTTGGAAGTGGCTTTTTCGCGGCGGATATGTTGTTCGCGGGCGTTTAGCGTTAACACGTAACCAAGCTTGCCATCAGCGTCAGTTGTGGCGCCGCAGATACGTCCCGGCATTTGGCGCACAAATTCTTTTTTACAGGCAAAGAACCCAAGAAGCGGTCCACCAAAATTCAGACCAACTCCTAGCGATGAAGCCTCGCCAACACAGATGTCGGCTTGTTTTGGAGCGGCAAGTAAACCAAGTGCCAGGATTTCATTAGTAACTACTATCATCAGAGCGCCAGCAGCGTCGCATTGCTTTCTGATCTCATTTAAGTCGGCGATTTCGCCAAAGAAGTTAGGATATTGTACAACAACAGCAGCGCAGGACTCATCTAGCTGCGTAACGATTTTTGCTTCATGCAAATCGAGCGAAGTTTTGGTCACTTCTAGATAATCAGGATGTACATCGCTAAGGATCGCGACGTTTTTACGACCCGATTTAATTCGCATTGCCATTAGGCACGCTTCCGCTGTGGCTGTGGCTCCGTCATACATCGAAGCATTGGCCACTTCCATGCCGGTTAGGAGGGCGATGATGCTCTGGAACTGAAAAATGGTGGCGAGGGTGCCTTGTGAAATTTCTGGTTGGTAAGGGGTGTAGGAAGTCAAAAATTCTGAACGTTGGATGATGTGATCGACAGCGGCTGGGATGTGATGGCGGTAGCAACCAGCGCCAAGGAAAAATGCACCATCGGCAGCGGCACGATTCTTAGCGGCGAAAGATTCTAGAATGCTTTCGACTTCGATTTCGCCTTGATGGTCAGGTAAGGAAGCGATTGGTTTTTTGAGCAAAAGTTCAGCTGGAACGGCGTCGTAAAGTTGATCAACAGATTTAACACCGATTTCGGCCAGCATTTCACGACGATCTTTTTCGGTTAGAGCTAAGTAACGCATGTTTGTTGTAGATTAAGAAAAGGGTAGAAAAAAGCGCGCGCACCATAAGAACCGAAAGCGAAAAGTCAAAAATGCTACGCATAAGAATTCCAGTCAGAACTGGTAAAAAGGGGCTGGTGACAATTACGCAATCTGTTTTACCTGCTTTACCTCTTTTACCTTCCGCACTAGCACCTCTTTTACCTTCCGCACTAGCACCTCTTTTACCTTCCGCACTAGCACCTCTTTTACCTCCCACACCAGCACCTTCTCTTGATCAAAAATTAGCCGCCGAAATGGAAGCAATTCATCACTTAATTCAAAGTGATGTTGGTCGCAATGTTGTTGATGTAGTGCGTATGGAGATTGCCAAGAACAGTAAGAAACATAACACCAGACTGCATTGCGATAAAATCAGGGAGCTAATCGCAAGTGGTGCCAATATTGAGCTTAAAGGCTTTAGTGAATATACCCCGCTCTGTCTTGCAGTCTTTGTTGCTGATGATGAGTTGGTGCAATTTTTGCTGGGAAGAGGTGCAAATATTGATGCTGTTGTGCATGAAGGACAGACCGTGTTACACCTAGCCATTGTTGGCCGAAATGTTAATGTTGCTGCGGCTGTGGTTAGAGAAATTTTGAAAAATCCAGAGCGGGTGCAGGAAAAAATTAATCGCAAAAATATTTACGGTGAAGCGCCTTTGAGTTATGCGATTGCACTTGGTTTTGAGAGGAGTTTTATCCAGATGATAATTCTCGCTGGTGCGGATTGTAACGCCGCCAGAAACGATGGCAAAACCGTGTTAGACTTGCTTGCGCATGTGCGGGATAGGGAAGTTGTGAGCGTGATTACGGATGCAATCTCACGTCAAACTCAGCCAGAAAATTTTGTGAAAAACACTCTCGATATGGCGCTGCATCTGTTTGGTATGAGGCAGATTAGTTCAGCTGAGGTCGGAAGCGAGATGGCGGATTGGCTGGTCAATTTTGCGAAGGAGAAGGTGCTTGAGGTGGCAAAAGAAAACTCGAAAAATCCGCAGCTAATTGC
>VGDN01000025.1 GCA_016869695.1 Alphaproteobacteria bacterium | reverse complement strand
TTGCGCAGCTAAAAAAATCCATCGAGTCGAATGCAAATATAATCTGGTGTACACGCGGAGGCTATGGTAGCGCTGATCTCTTACCCTTTTTGCAGAAGATGAGAAAACCAAAAAAGCCAAAGATTTTCATTGGCTTTTCCGACATCACTTCGCTGAATATTTTTTTAATCCAAAACTGGGGATGGCAGGTGATCAGTGCCCCGATGCTGATCCAGCTTGCTCTCGCGATGGTCTCCAAAAAATCCGAACAAGCGATCTTAGATTTGGTTTTTAGTCAAAAACCATCCATCCCACTTACTACTTCTTACCACTTACCACTTACCCCTATCACCGGTGGCTGTCTCTCCGTTCTCTGCTCTCACTTCGGCACCAAAAACCAAATTGACTGGCAGGGAAAAGTTTTGTTCCTGGAGGATGAGGGGGAGGATGGAGAGCGGCTCGATCGTTACTTCACGCAGATCGCTACGATCATTCGTGAGACTAAAAAAACACCAAAAGCGATTCTGCTGGGGAACTTTCTTGAGGCCAATCCGCACGGTACTCCAAAGGCTAAAAACATTGAGATCGCCCTAAAAAGATTCGCCGAAAAACTGCCGAAAAAAATCCTGATTTTGTCAGAAAAATCTTTTGGTCACGGGAAGGATATGATGCCGTTAGTGTTGAGGTAGTTTTTTAAAAAGTCTTCTCGGGGGGAGGTTTTTGTAGTCTGAAAAGCCCTGAGTCGCAAGGGCTCGTTTAAAAATCAGCTAAAACTTCTTCATTTCACGCAGCATAAAAGGCAGTTGGGAAAAGGTAAAAATCAGGGAGATTGGCATCATCCCAAACACTTTGAACTGTACCCAAAAATCTGTTGAGCAGCTGCGCCAGACTATCTCATTTAGACAAGCGAGAAAAACGAAAAACCAAGCCCAGCGAGCGGAGAGGGTAAGCCAGGCTCGGTTGTGCATCTTTATTTGCTCGCCTAAGAGATAAGAGAGAAACGGCTTTTTGCGCAGATATCCGTAGAATAAAATCGTGGCGAAAAGCAGATTGATTATGGTTGGTTTGAGTTTGATAAAGAGCTCGTCTTCTAGTAGAATTGTGAGTCCGCCAAAGACGCCGAGAATCGCTCCAGAAGCTAGTGCGATCATCGGGATTTTTTTGGTGAGAAGATAAGAGATAAGGATGGCGATAGAGGTAGTGATGATCATGTAGAAGGTGGCGGTGATAAGTGGATTTGGGGTTTTAGCGAATTTGTAGCAGGCAAAAAAAACGAGGAGCGGGAGATAGTCGTAAAGGAATTTTGCGGTGCCGTCGTGAGATCTTTTTTTCATCCGCAAGATGATTGAGATTCTGGATGTGGTGTTACGGCTTTAACTGAGATTTGATATCTGATGTTACCATAAAACTTTAGCATCTCGCTCAGGTTTTTGTCGTTGGTGGCGAGCTCTTTTGGGATCATGATATTCCTTATGCTGTCTGGTTTTAAGCCGGTGATATTT
The DNA here is from genome assembly GCA_016869695.1 of Alphaproteobacteria bacterium. Lineage (GTDB taxonomy): Bacteria > Pseudomonadota > Alphaproteobacteria > Rickettsiales > UBA1997 > UBA2645. The sequence continues at coordinate 9,820 of VGDN01000025.1, read as the reverse complement.
TGTTCTATCAGCTCGTTTTTTTTGCTGCCGATGATGAGTGATTCGCCGTCAACAAACTTAATCTGTTTGTTACTCGAATCATAGATTCCGTAAGAGATTACGACTTCGCTGCCACAAGTCACTGCTTCGCCATCTTGGCCGGCTGCAGTGTCCTCAATCTCAACAGCGGCTACGGTGTTTTTATCTATTCCCTGCGCCATACGAACGTTGGAGATGATGAACTGGCTCTGCTCTTTTGCTGTTTGGAGGTTTTGTGTGACTTGTTCTTTTGAGAGGCGGTTGCGCAGCGAATCTGGATTTTGTTTGTTGGAGAAAAGTGCGAAGTAGAGAACTAGGCAGATGCCGATGATTTTGACGAGTGGGATACGCAAAAAATCCAGAATATTCTTCATAAAACTACTGAGCCTTGTCTAAGGATTGTGATTTTGTTGTTGTCGATTTTAACCACGGTGGATGCTGGTTGGCTGGATAGCTCACCTTCGATCAACAAATCAAGATCGGAGAGATTTCTTTTGATTTCTTGCGCTGTGTTTGCCGCCGTCTCACCGCTCATATTAGCGCTGGTGACCGCCAAAATTCCGTCGAATTTTTCGAAGATTTTTTTGACGAAAAAACTGTCGACCAAGCGAAATCCCAAAAACTCGTCATCTGCTTTGTTGAGGTTGGAAGCTAAGGGGGAGTTGGCTTCATTGCGTTTCTTTAAAACTAAAGTTAACGCTCCGGGTAAAAATCTAGCGGCGATTTTTTCTGCTGTTTCATCGAAGATGAAAATCTTTTTAGCGTGAGCGATATCGCGTAAAAAAATCGCGATCGGTTTTTTTTCATCACGATTTTTTATTTTGTAGAGAGCCTCTACGGCCCTGAGATTAGAGGCATCACAAGCAAGTCCATAAACTGTATCAGTGGGGATGGCGATGATTTTTCCGGCGCGCAAAAACTTGTGGGCGAGGGTGGCGGCGTTGGGATTTTTTTCGTTAACTATTTGCATGAGAAACTTTTTCGATGCACCTCGCAAAGCCCATTTTTACTAATCATCTCACGATGTAGTTTGGTTGGATAGCCGGCATGTTTAGCGAAGCCGAATAGCGGATATTTTTTGTCGAGCTCATTCATGATTTGGTCACGAGTTTCTTTGGCTAGGATTGATGCGGCAGCGATAGATAGGCTTTTTTGATCGCCTTTCACTACTGGCAAAATCTCGTTGATCTCATCTTGTTTGGCGAACGGAACAACGTTGCCGTCGACTAAAATCACCTGTGGTTTAACCAAATATTTTTCGCGCAAATCCAGGTAGGCGTGCAACATCGCCAGCTTTGTTGCCTCTAGGATGTTTATCTCATCGATGATTTTTTCATCGACGATTCCAATTCCAAACTTCGTCTTAGTTTTTAGCTCCAAAAAAATTTTTTTACGGGTGGTTTTGGAGAGTTTTTTTGAATCGTTAATCCCGCTTGGAAAATCCTCTTTATCCAAGATTACGCAAGCGGCGACAACTGGCCCAGCAAGCGGTCCTCGACCAGCTTCATCGATGCTGGCAACGAGCAGATTTGGATATGTGTTTTCGATCAAAAAACTTGGTTGCATGTTTAGTTAAGTTGCGGTTTAGTGCTGTGCCTTCTTTTCAACTAAAACTTCTCCCAAAATGTCTTTCGTAAACAAAAATTTTAGTGACAAGCCATCCTTATCTAAACCAATCGCCATCGTGGTTGCAGTGCTGCTCGTGATCGGTGGATTTTACACTTTTAGTGGCAAAAAACTTAGCAAGGATAAGCAAACACAGGAAGCTGCTGCTCCAACAAATCCAGTGGATGTGATGGTTGCAGGAGTCAAGGCAACCGGTCTGGATCAAGATGAAAAAGTTAAGACCGTTGGAGATGTTGAGAAGGTGATGGCAAAGTGGGTTGAGACCAATCCACATATGATTTTACAAGCTGTAGCTAACATGCAAAAAAAGATGCAAGAAGACATGGTGAAGAACGCACAGAAAAATATCGGCGAGAAAAAAGGCGATCTCTTTAACGACAAAAACTCCGGCGAATATGCGCCTGCTGGTTATGATGTGACTGTGGTTGAGTTCTTTGACTACTCCTGTGGCTATTGCAAAAAAGCGCAGGCAACTGTTGATCAGTTGATCAAGGAAGACAAAAAGATACGCGTCGTTTACAAGGAGTTCCCAATCCTTGGCCAGCCTTCGATGGAGATGGCGCAAGTCTCCGTGGCAGTCCATCTTGCTTCTCCTGAATCTTACAAAAAGTTCCATGATGCCGCGATGAAGAGTAGCGAACATGGCAAGGATGGTGCGTTTAAGATTTTGAAGTCGATTGGACTTAATGCGGATAAAATCGAAGCGGCTTTAAAGGACAGAAAAGCTGAGATCGACGGCATCATTCAGAAGAATCTAGAGCTTGGTGGATCGATCGGAATCAACGGTACTCCTGGTTTTGTGATCGGTGAAGAAGTTGTACCAGGTGCCTTGGATGTGAAGTCGCTGCAAGAAAAAGTGGCCGCGGTTCGTGCTAAGAAGTAGTTGACCCGTTTAGTTATCTAGGGCTGTCACTCTGAGCTTGTCGAAGAGTGACAGCCCTTTTTATTTGAGTCATGACCACCGTTACAGAATCACTCTCCCCCTCTCAGCAAGCAGTCGTTTCAGCCTTTGAAGCGGGCAAAAATATTTTTGTAACTGGTGGGGCGGGTAGCGGGAAGTCTTATCTGCTCAGCTTTCTTAAGCGAAACTACGGGCATTCCGGTTTGGAAGTAACTGCCAGCACTGGCATCGCCGCGGTGAATATTGGTGGGGCGACGATTCATTCTTGGTCGGGGATTGGGCTTGCCAATCTTCCTCTTCCTCAAATCATCGGAAATATTTTTACGGCGAAGATGGCGCGCGTGCGGCGCAAAATCAGGCGCGCACGGGCTTTGGCGATCGATGAAATCTCGATGATCTCGCCAGAAGTTTTGGAGATTCTGGATAAGGTTTTCCGGGCGGTGCGTGAAAGTGAGAAGCCGATGGGAGGGCTCCAGCTCTTGCTTTTCGGCGATTTTCTGCAGCTGCCGCCGGTGCGCAGTCAGGCTTTTTGCTTTAACTCACAAAGTTGGCGAGAGCTTGATATGCAAGCCTTCGTGCTTGACGGATCATTCCGCCAATCCGACCAGGATTTTGTGAAGATATTGAATAATCTGCGTGTTGGGAATCTGACGCGATCTGACAGAGATGCTCTAGAATCAAGGGTTGGCGCTAAGGATAATGATGTGATCAGGCCGACGATTTTAACCACGCACAATCTTAAGGTTGAGCAGATCAACCAAGGTGAGCTCAAGAAAATACCACATCCAGAGGTTGTTCACGTAGCGGAATATTCTGGTAATCCTGAGAAAATAGAATTTCTGAAAAAAAACTGTCTAGCGGCTGAAAGCTTGCAGCTCAAGGTGGGATCGCAGGTGATGATGATAAAAAACACATACCAAAAAGATGGAATCATCAATGGTTCGCTGGGCATCGTGCGCGATTTTTCCGCTCGAAAATCCTATCCCGTGGTTGAGTTTGCGAATAAAAAAATCCTAACCATCGCGCCGGAGGAGTGGCTGCTTGAGCGCTTCGATTCTGAAAAAAATATGGTGATGACCGACGCGGTTTTAACGCAAGTCCCACTGATTTTGGCTTGGGCGATGACCATCCACAAATCGCAGGGACTCACGCTGGACAAGATTTCTTGTGATTTAGCTGATGCTTTTAGTCCGGGTCAAGTTTATGTTGCGCTGTCGCGTGCACGCCAGCTTGAAGGCGTTTTCATCCAATCGATCAGTTTCGAGAAAATCTTCGCCGATCCAGAAGCGGTAAGGTTTTATCGGGATTTATGATTCAGTGCCCAGTTGTCAGTGCCCAGTGCTCAGAGTTAATGAGAGTCTGGGCACTGAGCATTGAGCACTGAGCACTTAAACTTGCTCCAGCTCTTCTCCCAAACCATCTCCAATCTCAAAGCAGAAAATCGTTACCGCGAGTTTGTCGATATCGCGCGGATTTGCGGTGAGTTTCCTTACGCCATCAACAGTCAGAATGGTCACAAGATTACGGTTTGGTGCTCGAATGATTACCTTGGAATGGGGCAAAATTTGGAAGCGCTGAAAGCAGCACATGAGGCATTAGATCGCTATGGGCTTGGTGCGGGAGGTACACGTAACATCTCGGGAACGAGTGTGGTTTTAACTAAGCTCGAGAAAGAAGTGGTGGAGCTACACAGTAAAGAAGCCGCGCTCTGCTTCGTTTCCGGCTATGTGGCGAATGATGCGACGATCCAAGCGCTTGCAAAAATCTTGCCAGATTTGGTGATTTTTTCTGACGAGAAAAATCATGCCTCGATCATCAGCGGCATCAGGAATAGCAAGGCTGCAAAGGAAGTGTTTAATCACAACGACATGGCTGATTTGGAAGGTAGACTAAGAAAATATTCACTAGCGAGGCCAAAGCTAATCATTGCCGAAGCCGTGTATTCCATGGATGGCGACTTTGGGGAGATCAGAAAAATCATCGAACTTGCTAAGAAATATCAGGCGCTGACCTACATCGATGAGGTGCATGCTGTAGGGCTTTATGGTAAGACTGGCGCTGGTTGGTGCGATGCTCTTGGTCTGTCCAACCAGATCGATATCATTCAAGGAACTTTCGCTAAGGCCTTTGGCACGATCGGGGGCTACATCGCGGGAAGGCATGATATTGTTGATGCGGTGCGATCTGTTGCTTCTGGCTTTATCTTCACAACCGCACTACCGCCGATGATCGCCGCGGCGACTATTGTGAATATCCAAAGCAGTCGCAGCGATGATTCGCTAAGGCAGAAGTTACATCAAAATGTGGTGGTGTTGAAAGCAGAGCTGGCGCGGCTTGGCATCGATATCGTCAAAAACGATTCGCATATCATCTCAGTTCTAATCGGCGATGCCGCCAAGGCTAGAACGGTTTCAAAGCGTTTGCTTGAGGAGTTCGACATATATGTTCAGCACATCAACTATCCAACTGTTGCTAAGGGCGACGAGCGTTTGCGTATCACCATCACGCCGTTGCACACTAAGGAGATGATCAGTGAGTTAGTGCGGGCGTTACAGGCCGTTCTTTAATTGTTACCTCATCCAACAATCCACCCCACTTGGCCGGCAAATATTTTTTGATGTTGAAAGCGAATCTGGCGACGTACCACTTTTTATGGTTGATGCCGTTGTTGATGACGTAAGTGAATTCATGCTCACCCATCTTGAGAGAGTGGCCGGAAAGGTTACTGTGACCACAAAGCATGCCGGTGCATTTGGCTAGCAGTGTGGCATCGACTAAAGCTTCCATTCCTAGCGAGTAGCGATGATGAGGACGGGGATTGATCAGGTTGTAAGCGTTAATCTTTGGCACACGTAGCGCGCTGGAATAAAGCACTCTTTTTCCATATTTTTTGATGAACAAATCGAGGTAATCCTTCTCCTCCGTCACCATGAAAATTTTTTCGATTTTGTATTTTTCGAGGATCTCATCAGTGTAGCGAAACATCTGTTCAACCGTTGGGCAGAAAGGGTGGAGCTGGGCAAGGTTGAACTCTTTACCGCGAAAGTGGATGCCAAGAATTCGCTGCTCAAAGAAGTGGTCATATTTTTTTAGTTCGTTTTTTACCGCCTCCTGAAATTGCAGATGTTCCTCACAAAATTTTTTGTAAGAAGCGCCGTTGAAAAAATTTTCATTACTGTCTGGGAACTGCTCGCCGATGGCTGCGGGCACTACCCACCCATCACAGAAAAATACTCTCTTGCTTTGGTAAACTTCTTTGAGGTCGTAAGGGGAGATTTGTTTGAAGTAATATTCCCAAGCGTTGCTAGTGCCGTTGGTTGGCTCTTTCTCGCTGTAGATGTTTTTGAAGTTTTCGAAATCAACAACCGGGATCATGTTGAGGCGATAGGCGATTTTTATATGCGCCAACACACGGTTTAGATTGGCAAAAAATCCAGCTCCAGAAACGCACCAGATGACGTAAAAAAACTTGTCAGGATTTTTTTCGCCGAAGTTCCTGAGATAGCCATTCAGCTGCTGCTTCAGGCCAAAAGGATTTTTCTCAAACTTATCTAAGACGAAGTGAGGTTTATAAAAAATTCTACGAACTAGTCCCATGTGAATTTAAGAAGCGTTGAAGGATAAGGCTGGCCGCGATGTCGTCGATGAACTTATTTTTTTTACGCGACAAAGGAGAAGTGTGGATTTGCTTAGCCTCAAAGCTTGTTAGTGACTCGTCTAAAAAAAAGATCGGGATTTTTTTCAAAAGAAGCTCGTCGAGATTTTTAGCGAAGTTTTTGATGTGTATCTGAGTATCTTCGTAACCAGCAGGTAGGCCAATCACGATGCTGACAATTTGGTTTTCTTCCAAGAATTCTTTGATCTGCATGAGGTCGTCAGCGAGATTTTCGCGGTGAATGATTAGGCGCGGAGTGGCTATTAATCTGGTTGCATCACAAGTTGCGATGCCGATTCTTTTGGTGCCGATATCCAGTGCCATGAGGCGGCCACTAGGTTGGTTGGTTGAGCTCATGAGAACAAAAAATCAAAATATAATGTAAAAGGAAAAATGCTGAGACATGGCCTAAACATTGGGCGCATAGCATTTTGCATTTTTCATTATATTTTGATTTCTGACTTTTGATTTTTGATTAGAACCTATGCCAAATATCACTGAACAAGATTTGAAAAAACTTTGCCGCTTAGCGCGAATAGAAGTGCCAGAATCAGAGCGTGAGACTGTATCCAAGCAGGTTGGCGGGATAATCTCTTGGGTTGAAAAGCTCAACGAAGTTAACACAGAAAATGTCGAACCACTGACCAATGTGCATGAGATGTTGCTACGTTTAAACAAGGATGAAGTCAGCGATGGCGGCATCGCTGATGATGTTTTAAGAAATGCGAAGCAGGCAAAATATGGCTACTTTGCCGTGCCAAAAGTGATCGAATAAACTTGGGCCAACTATCTCTTCCATTCCAAGATCAGACCGATTCTTACCTAAAAGAAGATTTTGTTTTGCTGCCGGAAAACGAGGTGGTGCGGAATTTTCTGGAAAAGTTTTTTGCACAAAAAGATTTTAACACAGCACCGCTTCCATTCTTAATTATTAAGGGTGAAGAGTCCTCAGGAAAAACTCATCTGCTAAATATTTTTGCAAAAAAATATGGCGTGGAGTTTGTGGATTTGGAGCGGCGGATTTTTACGGAAAACCACTTTTACGTTTTTGAAGATTTACAGAAATGTACAAATGAGGAAAAGTTGTTGAGCTTAATCAACCTGATCTCTGAGTCGCGAGCCTTTTTGTTGCTTACTATGCGTGAGATATCCGGCTTGCGCCTTAAAGATCTCAAGTCGCGTCTGAAAAATATTTTTGTGGTAGAGATCGAGAATCCGAGCAGAGAAGCGTTAAAACAGCTTTTGTTGAATCGGTTTGCACGTAGGCAAATTAAGCTCTCACATCATAAGATCAAAACCATCTTACGCGATTTGCCGATGAGTTATGCGGCGCTAAGCGTTGTTGAGTAGATAGTCTAAAGCTACCTTCGCCACCTTCTTTTGTGCTTCTTTCTTGGAACTGCCAGAAGCAGAAAAATCAAGATTTCTCAGTGGAATTTTTACTGTTGAAGTGAAGATCGGGGCGTGATCAAAACCACCATCTTTAATAGTTGAATATTGAGGTAACTGTTTGGTGCGCATCTGTACTAACTCTTGTAGTTCGGACACAGGATCTTTTGGCGGAAGGATATCGCGCTCAAAAAATGACTGCCAAAATTTCATGATAAAAGCCTTCGCTTCGTCATAATTCGAATCGAGATATATAGCGCCAATCAGGGCTTCTAGGGCATTTTCTAGATTTCGTTTATTCAGCTTTCCGCCCAGTTTTCTTTCACCGCTACTGATCTGCAAAACTTCTTCGAGGCCTATTAGCAGCGCAACTTCGGCAAGGGTTTCACCCGAAACCAAAGCGGCTTGACGCCTAGATAGCGAGCCTTCCATCTCATTATGATATCTACTCATCAAGAACTCACCGACAACCAATCCAAGCACTTTATCTCCCAAAAATTCGAGGCGTTGATAGTTCGGTTTATCGATATTGTTCTTAGAGAGGCTTGGATGCGTAAGTGCCTCCTCCATCAGTTTCGGGTTGCTAAAATAGTAAGAGATTTTGATGCAGAAATTTTTGAGATCCTGGTTCATTTAATTCCTTGAAAGATACGGTTGAAGCGGATGGAGACAGGCCAATACCAGATTTGCCAGATTGGTTTGGCGGTTGAAAAAAATATGGTGGAGGCACGTCCGACCAGATTTTCTTCAGGTACATAACCAACAAAATCTAGGAAACGACTATCCTGTGAGTTGTCTCGATTATCCCCCATCAAGAAGTAGTGGCCTTCCGGTACTTCATAGATTCCAGTATTGTCTTGCGGTGATTTTCTTTGATCAAGTACTGTGACCTGATGGCCCTCAGGTAGGCTCTCATGGAACTTTCTGATTTGCGCAGAGATGGCCATATCTTCATCATCAAAGATTCCGTCGGCAGATTTTTCGATTTTCTTATCGTTGATATAGAGGGTACCATCGCGCATCTGGATACGGTCTCCAGGTAGGCCAATCAAGCGCTTGATGTAATTGATTTTGGGATTGGATGGTAGCTTAAAAACTATAACATCACCGCGCTGCGGTTTTCCCACCTGCCAAAATCTGTTTTCAAAAAGAGGTAGTCCAAATGGAAAGGAGTAGCGGCTGTAGCCATAGGAATATTTGGTAACGAAGATGTAATCGCCGATGAGCAGATTTGGTTTCATTGAGCCAGATGGGATGTGGAAAGGCTCGAAAAAAAATGAGCGGATTAAGCCAGCGCAAACTAAAGCTATGATGAGAGTTGGAAAGAAGCCGAGCTCTTTTTTTTTGTTAGGTGCAGGATTAGACATTGTTAGCGAATAAGATTTTTACCGCTCATCTCGAGTGGTTGTTTGAGCTTCATTAGATGCAAGATTGTCGGGGCGATGTCGTCGAGGCTGCCATTTTCTAGGTGTAAACCGCTTACTTTTTTTCCAATCAAAATCAGTGGCACGGGATTTGTGGTGTGAGATGTGTGGGGCTGATGATTCTCATCCTGCATGCACTCAATATTCCCATGGTCTGCCGAGATAAGCATTAGACCATTTTTCTCCAAAATAACCTCTTCGATTATACCAAGCTGTTTGTCTATCGCCTCAACTGCTGCGATCGATGGTATCAGTAGACCACTATGTCCGACCATGTCGGGATTGGCATAGTTCACGATGATGAAATCAAACTTATCCGATTTGATAGCGGCTCTCAGCTTCTCGCCAACTTCATTCGCCGACATTTCTGGTTGAAGGTCATAAGTTGCGACCGCGGGCGATTTGACCAATATCCGCTCCTCGCCTGGCAGCTCACTCTCGTGCCCGCAAGAGAAGAAAAAAGTGACGTGAGCATATTTTTCGGTCTCGGCAATACGCAGCTGAGTTAGTCCATTTGCCGCTAAAATTTCCGGCAGAGAATTTTTCACTTCGATTGGTGGGAATAGTATTTTGTAGTACTCATCAAGCTTTTCGGAATATTGTGTTAAAGCTATGGCTTGGGAAAATTTTACCTCAGCAAAAAGTTTTTCTGAGATTTGGCGAGCACGATCAGCGCGAAAGTTACAGAATAGCAGGGTGTCTCCGTCTTTGATACCTATATATCCAGCGGTCACACAAGGCTTTACAAACTCGTCAGTGATTCCGGCTTCGTAAGATTCTTTTACTGCCGAAATCGCGTCAGAAAAT
>VGDN01000024.1 GCA_016869695.1 Alphaproteobacteria bacterium | reverse complement strand
TCATCACCATCTCTTCCACCTGCGCTGGATCAGCTTTCCACTCGATTGGATTTTCTGGAACAAACTCCACGCCAGACGCGATCCCCAAACCTTTTTTGGAAAAATATTCCGCAGTTTTTTTCTCCTTCACCGACAACAAGCTACGTGAAAACTGGAGATATTCCAAAGCAAGATATGACCCATATCCCCCGCGCGTTTTCAGAGCCGATTCTTGTTGCGTGAGAAGATGTATTGAGGAGATGGTGCAGGAGGTGAGTAGAAGGGTGATAAAAAAAACAGAGCGCATTCGTAAATGAATTTTGATTTGAGGAGTAAGCCAAATCAAAAATCTAAAATCTAAAATCAAAAATTCCTTAGCTGTTCATAGCCTTAAAGAATTCTTCATTTGTCTTTGTGTGTTCAAGTTTTTGTAAGAGGAATTCTATAGCTTCTAGCGGGCTCATTTGATTCACTACGCGACGCAACATCCACACCTTTGAAAGAGTGGAGCGATCTACCAATAGCTCTTCTTTTCTTGTTCCAGATTTAGTGATATCGATGGCCGGGAAGATGCGTTTGTCAGCGATCTTGCGATCCAAAACTATTTCCGAGTTACCAGTTCCTTTGAACTCTTCGAAAATGACTTCCTCCATGCGCGAACCGGTGTCAATCAAGGCCGTAGCAATGATGGTGAGCGAGCCGCCTTCTTCGATATTTCGTGCGGCACCAAAAAATCTTTTTGGTTTTTGTAGGGCATTGGCGTCAACGCCACCAGTTAAAACCTTACCAGATGAAGGCACAACAGTATTGTATGCGCGGGCTAAGCGCGTGATGGAATCAAGTAGGATCACAACATCCTTTTTAGCTTCGACTAAACGACGCGCTTTCTCGATGACCATCTCGGCAAGCTGCACGTGACGCTCTGCCGGTTCATCGAAAGTGGAGCTAACCACTTCACCCTTAATGGTGCGCTGCATGTCGGTTACTTCTTCCGGACGCTCGTCGATCAAAAGCACAATCAGAATCACCTCTGGATTGTTGGTAGTGATGGCGTGGGCGATATTTTGCATCAAACTAGTTTTACCAGTTTTTGGTTGGGCGACGATCAAAGCGCGCTGTCCTTTACCCAGCGGAGCGATCATATCGATGATGCGTGTGGAGATGTCGTTGTTGATTAGCTTATCCTCTTCGAGCTTCAGTTTTTTTTGCGGATGTAGAGGGGTAAGATCATCGAAAAGCACGCGGTTCCTGATCTTGTCTGGTGTCATGAAGTTTACTTCGATCACACGCAGTAGTGCGAAATATCTCTCCCCTTTTTTTGGTGCGCGGATCTGACCTTTGATCGTGTCGCCAGTGCGTAGGCCAAAACGCTTGATTTGACTCGGTGAAACATAGACGTCGTCGGAGCCGGCGAAATAGTTTGTTTCTGGTGCGCGTAAAAATCCGAATCCGTCGCCAACCAGCTCTAACACACCTTCGCCAATGATTACGTTTTCCGGACTTAGGTCGGAGAAATTTTTAAGGATGTGATAAATAATATCTTGGCGGCTATAATCTCCGATATTTTCGAGGCCATATTCCTTGGAGATTTCTACCAGTTTCTCGGCGGATTTGGTTTTAAGGGATTTTAGCTCGAGTGTCTTGCCAGTGCCGGTTGAGCGAGTTGGGCGAGTGTCATAATCTTCATCATCATATTGCTGACTTGAAGAAAAACTCTGCGGAGCATTGGCGCGACTAATCAGATTGCCGGTATGCAAACGTGGTGTATTGCCAAGATTAATCGGCTGAGATGTTTGATTTGAGATTGGTTCAGAAACTTGCTGCTGTTGCTGCTGCTGTGGGACGGTTGGAGTACTAGAATAGCGCAAAGTAAGCGTGCCTCCAGAAGAGGAGCCTCCAGAAAAGGAGTTGTTGGATGACATGATTTTAGTTGAAAATGTTAAGTAAGTGGATGGAGAGAGGTGCGTGGGGAAGCTGCTAAAATCGGTGCTGCGGTGTGCTGCAATGAACGGCGAGGCGTGGCAAGGTAGGAACGGTTTTTTATGCTGTCAATGCGATTTGAGAAAATTCTTACGCTTAGACCAAACATTGACGAAATCAAAAATCAAGAGGTTTGATTTTTGATTTCTGGACAAGACATGAAGCGTTAAGGTTAATGCAAAAAATAATAAACCACCTCAACACCTAACATCACAGTGGCGATGGAGACTGTTATGCCGAAGATGCCAACAGTGATTCCGAGTAGCACAACCAAGCCATCCTTGCCCAAAAGTCCGAAAGAAGTGATCAAGATGCCAAGCCCGGGGATGAAGTTGGAGAGTGGTATTGGCAGCAAAATGAATGAGGAAAAGAGTAGGGAGAAAAATCCGATTAAGCGTTCAGCGGTTTTAGTGGTCATGAAGGCCAGACGTGGTTTTAGGATGAGTTCTATCTTGCGGATGTAGGGTGCGGACTTGTTCACCAATGTTGCGAGAACTGAGCGCTTAACCGTTAAATCAGCGAATCTTTTTGGTAGTTTTGGTGAGGAGTAGCCCAACATCATCTGCAGAGAAAAGACAATAAGCGGAACGGAGATGATGCTTGGTAATGGCGGTGGAGTAGGGATGGTGATGGCCAGCGCAAAAATCATCATCACTAAACCAAATCCAACAGACTCCATGGCGTAAACCAAATCGCGTATTGGCACGCGGTCGGAAGATGTGCTATTCACCACATCTTCGATTACTTGAGTTGTGATTATTTTATGCTGATCCACTGACTATTTCTTCTCGATTTCTTCCGGTTTTTTTTCTTCTTCCTTCAGCCCCTTTTTCAAACTCTTAATTCCTTTACCGATATCGCCCATTACTTGAGGCAGCTTGCCAGCGCCAAAAAGCACAAAGACGATTACTAGGATTAATAACAACTCTCCCATTCCGACTGACATATGTTTTATGATTTAAGGTTAAAAATCTTCTCCAACTCCTCCCACTCCCTAATGCTCAATCCACTATCCTTTTGCGTCACCTTCTCGCCTTTTAGCATTTTTCTTATTACCTCCAAAGCCGCGCCAGACAGGCTTTTGCCGGTTTGACGATTTTTTACGAAAGCTTCAAAACAGTGCGGAACCCACTTCTTGACTATATCAAGCACCACTTCTGCATAAACACGAATCTCATACTGAGCATGTGAGTCGGCGCGCAGGTGTAGGAAGTGTAAGAGGTTGTGCAGATCGATTTTCCAATACCATTGTGTGTAGCAGTTAAGTGGCAGATTCATCCGCGCCAGCTCTCGTGCAAGTCCGTCCTGACCATCTTGGCTAATCATTTCTAGATAGTGGTCGTAAGCCAAGCTCGAGTCTTTTTTTAATATTTCCAAAACGCGTTTTTGCTCTTCATGGCTTAGTATTCCGCCCTCATCGCGGCCTTGATGATTAATCTTTGATTGTGCTGCGAGATGCTCAGGGCGCGGGATGTAAAACTCATCCTCCATAATTGAGTAGCGTGCTGAATATTCATTCACGGAAGCGGTACGGTGGCGGATCCATTGCCGTGCCACGAAAATCGGCAGCTTGATGTGGAACTTGATCTCACACATCTCGAAAGGGGTGGTGTGGTAATGAGCCATTAGGTAGTTGATCAGACCCTTGTCAGCGCTAATTTTCTTGGTGCCGGCACCGTAAGAGACTCGTGCCGCTTGCACGACCGAATCATCATTTCCCATGTAATCCACAACCCGTACGAAGCCATGATCCAAGATCTCAAAAGGCTGATACAAAATTTTTTCTAACTCGGGAGCAACTGGTCTGAAGGTTTGATTTTCTTGCGTGCGCAAGAAAGCAATCTCGTCAAGTTGTGTTTTCTTGATTACCATTTTTTGGGAAGATCAGGACTTAATGCAGTTAGTTAAAACCAGATTAGCGCTCAGACCTTAACTGCGTAAGTCCTGTAACGCTCGATTCGATTCGCTTACTGCGAGCTTGCGAGAAGATAATGCAAAGCGAATCAAGCCAAAGATATTTTCTAAATCCTAAATCTTAAATCCTAAATTCTTTAATGCCTCTAGACTCAATAAAATCAACCCTTCCCATCCTACCAAAAGCCCCCGGCATCTACCAGTTTTTCGACGAGAAGGATGAGCTGCTTTATGTGGGTAAGGCGAAAAATCTGCAGAAGCGAGTGATGAGTTACACCAATCAGGACCAGCTTTCGTCGCGGATTAGTTTAATGGTGTCTTTGACGAAGCGAGTCGAGTTTACGCAGACAAAAAACGAGACAGAGGCACTACTGCTCGAGCACGACGCCATTAAAAAATTTCGGCCGAAGTTTAATATTGTGCTGCGCGACGACAAAACTTTTCCGCAGATTTTGATTTCTGATCACCAGTTTCCGCGTATTGTTAAATATCGTTCTAATCCTGTGTCATTGCGAGCTAAGCGAAGCTTAGCGCGGCAATCTACCGGCAATCCATCTTTACTTGCGGATGAGCGGATTGCTTCGCCTGCGGATCGCAATGACGGGGGTAAGGATTGTGGTAGGGAAATGGTTTTCGGTCCCTTTCCTTCCGCTGGCGATGTTAATCGTGCCATCGATTTGCTGCGTAAAAGTTTTTTGCTACGCAACTGTTCCGATTCCGAGTTTAAATCACGCAAAAAACCATGTTTGGAATATCAGATTAAGAGATGCTCCGCACCCTGTGTTGGTCTGGTTTCGCGAGATGATTATCAAATCTCTGTTGAGAGTGCGGCGGAAGTTTTGCGTCGAGGATCAACTGAGTTTTTGCAGGAGAGGATGAAGCAGTTGAGTGAAGTGCAGGAATATGAAAAAGCGGCGCTGGTAAGGGATCAAATCCAAACTTTGGCAAGGCTAAAAATCCGCTCCAATACCGGCTCTCTGGTGAAAAAACTGAGCACAAAAAAACTACTTACCGAGCTAAAGAATATTTTTGATTTACCCGCAATTCCTAAGCGAATCGAAGTTTACGACAACAGCCACATCTCCGGAACGAATGCGGTTGGAGCCATGATTACCGCTGGAACGGACGGCTTCATCAAAAGCGGCTACCGTAAGTTTAACATCCGTTTCGAACATGGAAATCGCGACGACACCGCGATGTTACGCGAGGTTTTAACGCGAAGATTTGCCAAGGCTCACGATGGATTTCCTGACTTCGTAATCATCGATGGAGGTAAGCCCCAGTTAGCTGTAGCGCGTGAGGTTCTAAAAATACCGTTCGTCTGTATGGCCAAGGGAGAGAAGAGAAATGCTGGCAAGGAGTGGTTTCATCTGCCGGGTAAAAAACCCTTTCAACTCGAAAAAAACTCGCCGCTTTCGTACTACTTACAACGTCTGCGCGACGAGGCGCACCGGTTCGCGGTGAAGGGTCACCGTCTGTTACGAAGCAAGAAATTTCAGCCCGGCAAAGATGGTCATTAGGGCGACACCTTTTTTGAATAAATCCTCATTGAGTTTTACATGAACTTTATGGCCGAGTTTTATGGCAATGAATACCGGAAATATCGTCCATAAAATCCCGCTAAAGAAATCTGGTTCGAGTTGGTTTTGGATTCCAAGCTGAGCGATTCGAACGAAGTTAAAAAAAGTGAAGAAGACCGCCATCGTTGTGCGTAGCGCGGATTTAGTTTTGAAGTCATCCTTAATCGCATTAACCACAAAAGGCCCACCCGAACCAAAAGCCCCGTGCACGATCCCGCCGATAAAAATCAGTTTTTTCTTGAAGATTTTTGGGAAGGAAAATCGATCAAAAAATATGGTCTTGACCGCAAGTAAGACGAGCAGCGATCCAAAAACCGGGGATAGAATCTTGGTAGAAAATTTTGTGAAGACCAGCACGCCGAGTATTGTCCCCATTAGTGCAAGAGGGATGAGGGATTTGAAAATCTTTTTGTCGAAAGACTTGAAGTCGGTGTAAGCGATGTAAGCGCTGGAACAGGTGCCGATGTAAAGCCCGGCCAAGATCATTTCTTTGAGATCCATGAAGAAGCTGAGGATGGCGTAGGCGATGAGCCCGCCACCAAATCCGATGATGCTCTCAAAGAAAAATCCGATGGAGAAACTTGTTGCGATTAGGATAGATAAGGACATAAAAATAACCGCGTTTAACCAAGCCAGTATTGACTTAATAGACCTCTTTTCCAACTCATCGTGCCAATCTTTTTAAGAAATTTTTGCTCATTTTCTCGCAAAATTTCTTGAAGTATATCGAATACATCGGCGAGATTTTGCAAAAAAATCGCTAAAAATTTCTTAAAAAGATTGGCACGATGAGTTGGAAAAGAGGTCTATCAATGAAGCGACTTTTTATATTTCTTTTGTTTTTTACTGGAGATGTCTGGTCTCAGACATTGAGCAATCAAGGAATCTTGAACGATATCGTTGATTCCGATTCAAGATTTTTTCTCAAAAAAATCGAACCAAGAATTACCAATCGCCTCATTGCTGAAGCAGAGTTTGATGACAACTACCAAGCAACCAACAAGCAAAACAAGTTCAGAGATACTTCCGGCGCGGTTCGCTACTACACCAACTTCCATCTCGATAAGCATCTTTCGATTAATAGCTTCATAGCGCTTGGGCGCCTGGATAATCTTGGCTCGCAGCAACAGTCTGCAGTTTCTTCTAGTGGTGGAGGAAGTCGTTCTTTTGACAATACCGGTGCATATTTTCAGGAGTTAAATCTTAGTACTAACCATGAGAAATATTCACTGATCGCCGGCAAGTTTAATCTGAATTTTGGCAATGCTTGGCGTTGGGATCGCGGCTTGTGGATTCATCAAATTGCTAACAACTACAGATATATCGAGAGGCTTGGATTTAGTGGTGTTTACAGGCTCGGTAATGCTCAGAAAACGGGACAATATAACTTTAGTTTAAGCAGCTTTACCAATGATCGTAAAAACCTCGACAACTCGGTTTTGGTGAATCGCGACTCGACACATAAAACAGATGGGACGCCAGGAGATACGAGATCTCTCTCCTCTTACAACGCCTCACTCAACATCAATTTTGACTTTGGTCCTAAGGAAAAACTTTCTTACAATTTTTCTTACATAGATTTGGTAGTGAATAAAAGAGCGAGCCCGGTTGCAGCTACAAAAGTCGCGGATCAGAAAGGTTTTGTTGTCGGCATGAATTATACACTTCCATGGCAAGAAAATCTCGATTTCGATTTCCTAATCGAATATGCCTCGATGAAAAATCTTGGTGGAAATTCTGATATCACAGAGAGTTACTTCACCACGAATCTAATAACTCGTTTGCATCAAAATTGGAGTATGTTGCTCGGCACTTCGCAGCGTAAGCGCGAGGTGCTTTTTGATAATGGTACTAATCAAAATCTAAGCGAGGTCTCGCTTGGCTATGATTTTGACAAAACAAAATTTTTCGATCGCCTAACCTTACAAGCTGGCTACAGATTTATGCGCACAGACAATAAGGAAGTGCTAGATTTGCGTGACACGCTCGGGGTAATGCTACGTTATTACAAAAATTTCTGATGAAAAAACTCCTTCTTGCCGTTCCCAAAGGTAGAATCTTAGATGAGCTAAACCCTTTGCTGGTAAGGATGGGCATTATTCCTGAAAAAGATTTTTTTAACGATGCCTCGCGCAAGATCATCTTTGCAACCAATCGCGATAATCTCGCAATCATCAAGGTGCGCAGCTTTGACGTTGCTACCTTCGTGCAGTTTGGTGGTGCCGATTTAGGTATATGCGGCCTCGACGTTCTTACAGAGTTTTCCTCTAATGAAATCTTTCCAATCCTCGATCTTGGCATCGGCAAATGTCGTCTCTCCCTAGCCGCCCCAAACCACTTACCACTTACCACCTACCACAAACGGCGCAGTGAAGCGAGCAGTTTGCAATCCGCTCAACTAAAAAATCAAAAAACCGGCGGATACTTACCATTAAACTCCCACCTTCGCCTTGCCACCAAATATCCCAACCTAACCAGTCGCCATTTTGCTAATCTCGGCATCCAGGCTGAGATCATAAAACTCAACGGCGCCATGGAAATCGCGCCAAAACTCGGTCTCTGCGATTATATCGTTGACCTAGTTGGCAGTGGACAAACCCTTAAAGAAAACAACCTAGTTGAGTTAGAAAAAATACTCGACGTAACTTCCCACCTCATTATCAACCGCACCTCCTTCAAAACCGCCAATCAAGAGATCAACGAACTAATAAAACTGTTTGATGCGAGCAGATAGCTCTTTCTCCAAAACGCTGCGCCTGCTGCTCTCGCTGTTCCTTGCCGTTTCTGCTGTAATTGCCCCCCAAGAAGCTTATGCGACCTATGATGGGGTCAGGTCTAACTCGATTGGCTCAAGCTCTAATGTGGATGATGCTAGCATGTGTGACACGACTAGTGGTGGCTCGGTCCCGAAATTCGATCCCTTCGGCACTAACATCGATTATAATTTCGAGCCAACCAACACAACCTGCCTCGCTCTTGCCGCGGCATCTGGAGCTGTAATGTTTGCAACTTCTATTGCTTCGCGAACGGTTTGCAAAACTGCCACATATCCTGCAAATGCCGCACCAGCTGCAGCTTACGAAGCAACTTGTAATGCGAACCCGCCATTACCTTACCCAACCCCAGGAACGCTAGTTAGACTTGCTGCCGGAGGTACTGTATGTGGTGCAATGGCTACCAATACTGGCATAGCAGCGGGAACCTGCGCTTCCGCAACAGCAGCAGCATTAGCTTCAGCTGGTGCAGGAGCGGCAGCAGCGGCGGCAGCATGCACCGCAGCAACAGTAGCTGCCGGTGATTCCACGCGTTGTTGCGCTGCTGTTTTTTCTTATGTTATTGCGGTAGCTGCTGTTTTTGCTGCTTTAGCGATAATTCACGGCCGAGCCAATCACTCTTACCGCACCGCCAGAATATGTGGAATCAAGTGGCGGGGATGGCAGCAGTTGGACAATAACGGAAGTCAATCTGGTGATGGCACTTGGACAAAGGTGCGCGGACCATATCAAAACTGCTTGCGGAGGCTGCTCATCGGTGAGTCGAGTTCTGACTCTTCCTTTAGTGGCGTGGCTCCAAGCAACGACTGTGGCTCTAATAACCGGCGCGAAATCACCAACAAAGCCTGGCGTGAGTTTATCTATGGTGGGATGGAATATGTTGATAGCGGAGGCGGAGCCTGCAAAAATCCAAGCACGTGGGAGAAGGGCGGAGGGGCTAATGGTAGAAGGCAGCAAATACTTGGCTATGACGATGATAACCAGCGTTACTACATGACCGGCCCAGGTGGCACACCTGCTTATGCTTGCCACCGCTTCTTAGCTAGGGCGCGTGATAACCAGGGCAGATACACAGCTGCCCAAGACCAAGAGGCGATGCAGCAGGCTTACAACTGTTGCAAGGACAGAAGCCAAAAATCGATCTGTATCGAGAATAAAGCCGGAACTACTGATGTTGGCGGACTTACAACCAGCGAAGGACCTCTCCAATCTAGTTTTTGTTCGATTGGAACGCGCTGCACAGTTGGCGATGTTTCCTTCGAAGTGTATGAAAGCCTCAGAGCCAGCAACTATGTCTGTGCTAAAACCTACTCTGTTTGCCCTTACAACCACCTGCTTGGCGGCGGAACTGAGACCGAGAAATATGATGAAAATGACACTACCAAACTCGTTAACTACTGCCAACACCTAAACCACTGCCAGAAGCTTCCTCTCCCTTCTTACTTTTTCACCTCCAACCTAACTGGGGGCTATATTGATTCCTCTTGTCGTGACCTGCGCGGAGATTCACAAAACGTTTACGGCTACACCGCACAACTGCTGCCGATTAACACCAAAGGCTTTTCCTCACCGATCATCCAATGCATCAAAGAAACCATGCAGAACGTGTTTTTAAACAAGGCTGGGCATGCTGCTTGTAGTGATCCAAACGATGTTCCCAACCAGAACGGTGTTTGCGCCAACGGTAACAGTTTGACGAAGGGGCAGAAATTAGTTGGCGATTCCTTCTTTGTTAAAATCCAAAAGCAGTTCCAGACCCTGATCAAGATTGTGCTTACCTTGTCGATCACTTTCTTTGGGGTGGTGATTTTGTTGGCGGTGCCTGGCATGCATATCGAGCGCAAAACTATTTTCCCTTACATCCTCAAGTTGGCGCTGGTTTCTTATTTTGCCCTCGGCACCGCTTGGCAAGATTGGGCGGTTCAAGGCGTTCTCAATGCCTCAGGTGTTTTAGCCAGCATCACCTTCAAGCCTGACGATCCCAATGCCGATGTTAGCAAGCTCGATGGCTGTCAGTTCCCGCGCTACAACTATGCGGATCTTGCCGACACGAACAAAGCGAATTTCGCCTATCCGCCAGGAAAGGAATATCTACGAATATGGGATGTACTTGATTGCAAGATCGCCTTCGCTTTGGGATTCGGGCCTGATGTCTCAGTGCCGAATCTAATTTTTATGGCGCTTGGCGGATTCTTGACTGGAGGCTACGGACTACTATTCGTGGTGGCCTCCTTCCTATTCGCTTTTTACATGATCTTTTTGATGGTAAAAGCTTTGCAGTTCTTTTTGGTTGCGATCACCGCGATTGTCATATTGCTCTATCTCTCCGTCTTCATAATTCCTCTGTCGCTGTTTACCAAAACCAAAAGCGTGTTTGATGGTTGGTGGAAGCAAATACTCGGTCTCACGCTGCAGCCGATGATTCTTTTTGCTTATCTTGGTGTGTTGATAGCAATCTTCGACAACATCGTTATAGGTAGTGCAACCTTTGATGGTGATGGCCAATCCGCGCCAAAAAGAATTAACTGCACCGGCGCCGCCGAAACAGATAGCATCTACTGTATCTTCAACGTTGCTGACATAAGAAGACTTCCAGGGTTAGAGGTGCTTGGAATCGGCCTACCAGTGCTTGGCTCGATGAGTATAGAGAAGCTGCAAACCATCATCAAAGCGGCGTTGGTGATGTTTATCTTCTCCAGCTTTCTCGATAAGATGACCAAGCTTGCCACCGAGCTTGTGGGTGGGGCAAGTGCTGCGGCCGGTAATTGGGCTGGAAACTTCAAACCAAGCGCTTTGGCAAAGCAGGCACATGAAGCGCTTAGTGGTGCTCAGAATCGCATCAAACGCGCGATGAAAAAAGCTGGTGGTACAGTGGCGCGGGGTGCGGTTGATCTTGCGCAAGCGGTAGGGAATCGAGGTAAGTCGACATCTGAGCCTGCTGGAGGAAGTGATGATACGGGGTCATCAAGCGTTGCTCCGACAGATGATACGTCGGGAGGCAAGAAGGGTGACAGCACCTCTCAAGGTGATGCGATTAACGATTCTTCAGGTGGGAAGAAGAAAGGCGGCGGTGGAGAAGGTGGTGGCACTGGTGGTGGCACTGCTCCAACGGGTGGTGATGCT
>VGDN01000023.1 GCA_016869695.1 Alphaproteobacteria bacterium | reverse complement strand
TTTTTGTTTGGTAAAATGAGGCAGCAAGGCGCCGCAATCAGTGGCAAAAAAATCAGAAAATAGATGCTGATTATTGAGGTCATTTTTAAGAAATTAAAAGCATGCTAACTCTCCCCGCCAACTCCAGAACTAATCGCGTCCTACTGCACAGCTGCTGTGCGCCTTGTGCTGGCGATTTGATGGAGAGAATGAAGGAGTCGGGAATTGATGTGACGATCTTCTTCTACAACCCAAATATTCACCCGAAAAAAGAATATGAAATCCGCAAAAATGAAAATGTTCGTTTTGCTGAGAAGCTGGGCATTCCCTTTGTTGATGCTGATTACGACGTACAAAATTGGTTCGCGCGTGCCAAGGGTTTAGAGCTCGCACCAGAACGTGGCGAACGTTGCACTAAGTGCTTCGACATGCGTTTTACGCGCACCGCACTTTACGCACACGAGCATGACTTCTCGATCATCACTTCTTCACTCGGCATTTCGCGCTGGAAAAATATGCAGCAGATTAATGACTGCGGAACCCGTGCCGCTAGCCATTACGCAGGGCTAATCTACTGGACTTACAACTGGCGCAAAGATGGTGGTGCGGAGCGCATGTATGAAATCGCCAAACGTGAAGAGTTTTACAAACAAGAATATTGCGGCTGCATCTACAGCCTGCGCGACTCAAACGCCTGGCGCATCAAAAATGGCCGCGAGGAAATAAAAATCGGGGAGGAGTTTTACTCATGAAAAAAATGATCTTTTGTCTTGCTCTAGCTTTCACGCTGGACGCTCATGCTAAAAACATCGTTATTCTCGCCACTGGCGGAACCATTGCCGGAGCTGGTGAATCGGTAATCGGATCAGTATATTCGCCGGGAAAAATTGGAATTGAACAGATTATCAAAAACATCCCTGGCATCACTAAACTCGCCGAAATTAAGGCTGAGCAGATCATGCAAAAAGCTAGTCAGGATTTTAACGCGAATGATTGGTTATTGATCGCCAAGAAAATAAACGAGGCCTTGGCAAAGCGATCGGTTCATGGCGCGGTAATCACTCACGGCACCGACACTCTCGAAGAAACGGCATATTTTTTGAATCTGGTGGTAAAGAGTAAAAAGCCTGTTGTGCTTGTTGGCTCAATGCGCCCTTCCACTTCACTTAGTGCTGATGGCTCGCTTAACCTTTACAATGCTGTAGCCCTTGCCAACTCTGATACCGCTTACAACAAGGGTGTGCTCGTGATGCTTAATGATGAAATTTTTGCAGCGCGCGATGTTGCCAAAACTCACACAACTAATGTTGCTACTTTCAAATCACCTAATACTGGCCCGATTGGGGAGGTACTTTACGGCAAAACAAAAATCTACTACAACCCACTACGCACCCACACAGATCAAACTGTTTTTGACGTGCGCAAGCTCGAATCATTACCCAAGGTAGATATAGTTTACGCCTACTCCGGAGCAGATGAAGGCACCATCGACTATCTCGTCAGTTCCGGATCACAAGCAATCATTTTGGCCGGAGTTGGCGATGGAAACATAAATCAAAAATCCGTCGAACGCTTGAAAGAGGCGGCAAAGAAAGGTGTGTTGGTAGTACGTAGCGCACATCTCGGCGCTGGTGTGGTTGAACCTAATGTTGAGATTAATGATGATGAGTTTGGCTTCGTTACTGCCGACAATCTCAGTCCGCAAAAAGCACGAATCCTAGCCATACTTGCCTTGACCAAGACCAAGGACATCAAGAAAATCAGAAAATTTTTTGAGGTTTATTAACCACATCCTTCGACAATCTCAGGATGATTAAGGCAGTCATGTTGAGCTTGTCGAAACATGACAAGAAAAATAACCATGATCACTCTTGAAGAGCTTTCAATACTAATCGCCCGCAAAATTTCTAAAAAAGAAAAAAACTCATACTCCTACCAACTCACCAAAGAAGGTATGGAGAAAATTACGCGTAAAATCGGTGAGGAAGCGCTTGAGGTAGTGATCGCTGCCTTCATCAACGAAAAGCAAAAGAGCAAAAAAACTCGCCAAGATTTAATCGGCGAAGTTTGCGATTTATTCTACCACAGCTTGGTATTGCTGGCTTCGCAACAGATTGAGTTTTCCGAAATCTCAAAAGAACTAGGTAAGAGAAACAAAAAGAAATGACCTCAATAACACTCACAAACTTCGCATTGGCGCGTATTCACGAAATTCAGCAAAAGGAATCAAATCACGAGAAATTCTTACGCATCTCGATTTCTGGCGGCGGCTGTAGTGGCTTCCAATATGTCTTCTCGCTAGACGATAGGCAGTTCGCTGACGATGTAAAAATCTGCGAAGAAAATGAAAAAATAATCGCGGTCACCGACCAAACCTCCCTTCCATTCTTAAATGGCGCTGAAGTCGACTTCGTTAAAGAGCTCGGCGCCTCCTACTTCAAAGTTAACAACCCCAATGCCAAAGCCAGTTGCGGTTGCGGCTCATCCTTTTCTGTCTAAAAACTAAAAAGCTGTCCGACCCTTTTGAGTTAACAAAAGCTAGATAATATCCTCTCAAATCCCGGGAAGCTGGTCTTAATCATCGAAGCATCATCAATCTCAACACCGCCCTCAAGCATCAAACCCATAATCAGAAAAGACATGGCAATACGGTGATCCATTGCAGTTGTGATCTGCACCGCATTTTTTTGCTGCTTCACACCGCCCGCAACTTCGAGACAATCATCCCCCATCTTCACCGCTACCCCACATTTCTCTAAGTTCTGCGCGATCATCAGTAGGCGATTACTTTCTTTTACCTTCAGCTCAGCAAGACCATTCATCTTAGTAACACCCTGCGCATTAGACGCTGCAATCGCGAAGATCGGATATTCATCTATCATGCTCGCCGCACGGTCCGCTGGCACTTCGATAGCCGTAAGCTCACTACCCTCAACCAAAATATCCGCGGTTTTTTCACCACCGATTTCGCGTTCATTGAGGAAAGAGATTTTTCCGCCCATCTCTTGCAAGCTAGTAACAATACCGGTACGCAGCGGATTAATGCCGACATTCTTAATCACGATTCGTGAATCTTTTACTAACAAAGCAGCAACGATAAAAAAGGCAGCAGATGAGATATCACCTGGCACGGTGAGGTCTTTTGCATCAAACTCTTGTAAACCAGAGTAAGAGATTTTTTTACCGTCGACGGTGATTTTTAGGCCAAGATGACGCATCAAAATCTCAGTGTGATCGCGTGATTTTTCTGGCTCGATGATAGTGGTGGTACCACGTACAGCAAGGCTTGCGAGCAGTATACAACTCTTCACCTGTGCTGAAGCAATCTTCATTTCGTAACTGATTGGTAGCGAATCTTTCGCGCCAGTAATCACGAAAGGCATTAAACCATTCTGCCGAGAAATAATCTTAGCACCAAACTGCTTGATCGGCTCAAACACTCGTCCCATCGGACGTTTACGCAACGAGGCATCGCCAGTAAAAAATGAAGTGAAGTTGTAAGGAGTAACCAAGCCAGCCAGCAAACGCGCCGCGGTTCCGGAGTTGCCCATATTAAGCACATCAGAAGGCTCTAAAAGACCAGCAACGCCGACGCCGTTTATTTCCCAGAAATCTTTTTTCTTCTCGATCTCAACCCCCATCAAACGCAATGCTTGCGCGGTGTTAAGCACATCTTCACCTTCAAGAAGATTAGTGATTTTTGTGCGTCCATGCGCGAGTGCGGCAAATATTAAGGAGCGATGAGATATTGATTTATCTGGTGCAACAGTGATTTCGCCGGAAAGCGGGGTGGTAGTTTTGCGAGAGGAAAGTTTTGTCATGGATCAGTGCTCAGTTCTCAGTGCTCAGTGCTCAGGCTCTCATAAACTCTGAGCACTGAGCACTAAACTACAAAATGCTCTTAATCAGCACAATCAAAGGATCGAGCAGGATAATCAGCACGATATTCATTAACGCCGCAGCAAAAATAATCACCTTTAGGTTGGAGATATTTTCAAGCTGCATCACCCCATTCGGTTCATCAAAATACATCACCTTCACTATGCGCAGATAGTAGTAAGCTGCGACAGCGCTTAAGATGATCGCGATTATGGCAAAGTTTAGCCAGCCATAAGCGATGGCGAAAGCGAGCACGTAAAACTTCGAGAAAAAGCCAGCAAGTGGTGGAATGCCAGCGGTTGATAGCATCAAAGCAGCAAGTGAGAAAGCCATAACCGGATTAGTCTTGGATAGGCCAGAAAGCGAAGAAATCTCAAAGGTTTTCTCCTCAGTTTCACCGCGCATCAGGTTCAAGAATCCGAATGAGCCGACGGAGATTAGGGCATAGATCACCATGTAGAGAACACAGGCAGCAGTTGCTTCGCGGCCGAAGGCAGCAATGGCAAGCATTACGAAACCGACATGGGCGATCGAGCTGTAAGCAAGAAGTCGTTTAATGTTTTTTTGGAAGATCGCACCAAAGGAACCGATGGAAATTGAAAGCAAACCGACTGTTGCAAAGATTTTGCCGATACCTTGCCAACCCAATAGAACCGTGGTTGAAAGACGCAAAAACACCATCACCGCGATGAACTTAACCACCGTCGCAAAGAAGGTGGTTACGATCGGTGTTGAACCTTCATAAACATCAGGAGTCCACATATGGAAAGGCGCAGCAGAGGTTTTGAAAAACATCGCCGTGATAACCAAAACAAAGCCAAACATTACCGCGACCGGCGTGACGTTTTTCTCAACAGCATAGCCGTGATAAAGTTCATTTAGAGCTTCGAAGTTAATCGTACCGGAATAGCCATAAATCAACGAGATACCAAAGAGGAGAAGGCCAGAAGCAAGGCAGCCGAGGATAAAATACTTCATTCCCGCTTCCGAAGATTTGGCCGAGAACCCGCTCACCATCTCGCTGCAACTAGTCATATGAGCAGCATTCGAGAGATCCGCACCGGAGGCGTATTCAGACATACAGTGAGAAGCGGAAGCTCGAGAATGCTGCTCAGATGGCTGTTGTAGGTAGAGATGATGAGCGGGTTCTGAGTCACGATCAATCGCTGCAAGCAAATAAAGCGAGAGGGCTTGCAGCTCTAAGCCAAGATAGAATATCAAGAAGTCATTCGCCGAAACCAAAACCATACCTCCAACAGTGGCAATCATCAACAAAGCCAAAAACTCAGCACTGATTTTTTTGATAGACCAAACGAAATCGAGCGAAATCAGAACTACAATGATAAGCAGTAGTAGTGCCACAATCTTCACTGAGGAAGTGAATGTCCCCAGCGAAAACATCCCACCAAATCCAACATCGATCCGCGTGAAGTTTTGGATCGCAAAGACCATCGCCAAAGAACAGAATACAAGGGCAAGCAGATGCGAGGCATAAAAAATATCCGCGAATCTTTTACGCAAAAAAGCGTCAGTAAGAAGGATGAATAAAGCGCCACAGAAGAGCGTAAGTTCAGGAAGGAGGAGGGAGAACATTTAGGATTTGGAATTTAGGATTTGTCGTCATCACAAGCTTCACACAAAACCGCTTTTGCAAAAAAGTTCGAGGTTCTTTTCTGGCGAGGAGCGTAAGCGTATATGGACATACGTGCGCACCGCAGCCAGAAAAAACCGAAGAAATTTTGCAGCAAAAGTTAGGTTTTGTTACTGAAAAATTCTCGCAATATTACCGGTCGGAATAGTGAAGAAGCTCATGATTATGTTTGGCAGTAAGCCAAGCAGAATCACGAAGTCAGCCATCAAACCAAGTGAGATGAGTTCAATGCGGTTTAGATCGGATACTTCTTCAACATGATGATTCGCAACCTCTGAAAACCATACGCGCTTGTAAAGCCAAAGCATGTAACACGCGCCGAGAATCACGCCAGTCGCAGCAAGAGTGGCAAAGAGTTTGCTAACCTTAAAAGTTCCAACGATCGCTAAAAACTCGCCGACAAAACCACTGGTTCCAGGCAGGCCAACCGAGGCTAGAATGAAGATCATCGCCAGCATCGCGAAGTTCGGCATTTTGTTGGCGATACCGCCTAACTCCTTGATCTGTTTTGTGTGGAGACGGTCATAAATCACACCGACACACATGAAGAGTGCGGCAGAAACGATGCCGTGACTGATCATCTGCACCACCGCGCCATCAAGTCCTTGCACGGTAAAGCTAAAAATCCCGAGCGTCACAAAACCCATATGAGCCACGGAGGAGTAAGCGATCATCTTTTTCATATCCTCCTGCATCAGCGCAACGAGCGAGGTGTAGATGATGGCGACTACGCTTAAGATGAAGATGAAATCGGCAAAAAAGCGGGAGGCGTCGGGAAAGAAAGGCAACGAAAAACGCAAGAAGCCGTAAGCGCCGAGCTTAATCAAAACACCAGCAAGAATCACTGAGCCAGCGGTTGGCGCCTGTACGTGTGCGTCAGGCAACCATGTATGAAACGGGAACATCGGCACCTTCACCGCGAATGAGGCAAAGAAAGCAAGGAAGAGCCATTTCTGGTAAGCGAGCGGAAAGAGTTTTGGTAAGGCTTGCGTGAGTTTTACGACATCGGTCGTGCCGGTGAAGAGAAAGATCATGATGATGGCGATCAGCAACAACACTGATCCGGCGAGGGTGTAGAGGAAAAACTTGTAAGCGGCGTAAATGCGATTCTCACCACCCCAGATGCCGATGACGAGAAACATCGGAATGAGCATCGCTTCAAAAAAGATGTAGAAGAAAAGTAAGTCTAGTGCTGCGAATGAACCAATGACGAAGCCTTCAATTAGTAGGAACGCTACTACATATTCCTTCACGCGTTTGGTAATCGAGTTCATGCTGATCGCCAAACAAATTGGGGTTAAGAAAGTCGTCAGCAAGATCATCAGCACCGAGATGCCGTCGATGCCCAGGAAGTATTTTATGTCATATTCCGAGCTAAACTTAATAACTTCTTTAAACTGAAAAGCCGGCGCGTTTTTGCTGAAAGCGTAAGCGAGTGCACAACCGAGAAAGAGATTCACCAAACTAGCAAGAAGCCCGATTTTGTAGTAACCACAGTCTTTTTTTAATCGCAGAGGTAACAACAAAACCGCCGTAAAAATCGGCAAAAAAATCAAGGCGGAAAGGATGGGAAAATTCATAAGATTCTTAGATGGAAATGGGTAGCTTGGCAGAAGCTAAAATCTAAAATCTAAAATCTAAAATTTTTCTCTAATCCTAATCATCGCAGCGCAAGCATTCGCCGCAAAACCGCCCTTATCTTTCTGCTCTTGATCAGCGCGCTCCAAGGCTTGGCGCTCATTCTCAACAGTCAGGATTCCGTTGCCAATCGCCAGTTTATGTTTCATCGCTAACTCGTTTAGACCGCGCGCACTCTCATTTGCCACGATGTCGTAATGCGAAGTTTCACCACGAATCACACAGCCAAGCGCAACATATCCCGCATATCTTTCCAACTCTTGCGCGAAAGCGATGGCGGCAGGAATCTCTAGTGCTCCCGGCACCGTTAATACCTCAAACTCATAACCAAGCTCGGCGATCTTTTTCGTCGCACCGGCAAGGAGAAGTTTAGAGATATGCTGATAGAACGTGGCTTGGATGATTAGGATTTTTTTCATAACAGGACTTACGCAGTTGGTTAAAAGAGTTCGCGCTCAGACTTAAACTGCGTAAGTTCTGTAACACGCGACCAGCCTTCGCTCGTTACTGGCGAAGCAAGTAACTAATGCGAAGCTGGTCAAACCAAATCCCTTTTTAAAAATAAAAACTTAGTCGAACCATATTCTCTTACCTCAAGAAGCTTCAGTGGCAAAGGCTGCACGAGTTTTGCTTCGATGACAAGAAGAGTATTTTTTTTAAGGAGATTGAGGTTGAGAAGTTTTAGATAATCACGGTCGTAAGGTGGGTCGAGGAAGATTAGATCAAAGCTTGTCGAAGAGTTAAAGCTCGCGGCATCGGCGCAGATAATCTCACACTGCTTCTCAACTCCAAGCAAGGCTGCGTTTTTATGCACCAGCTCAAGATGTTCGCGATTTGTATCGACAAAAACTGCCGACTCCGCTCCACGTGAAAGTGCTTCAAAACCAACAGCGCCAGTGCCACAGCACAGGTCTAAAACTCGCGCACCAACCAGCGAGAAACCAGACTTCCCGTTACTGTTACTTAAGATGTTAAACAAACTCTCACGATTCTTGTCAGTTGTAGGGCGAAGAGACTTGAGGTGATCTGACTTAACTAACTTCCGACCGCGAAATTTTCCGGCGATAATCCTCACTACTCCGCCCTCGCCTTATCCGCGTAATAAACTCCAAGCAACTTCACCTGTTTAGAAAAAAATCCTAACTCCTCGAGCGCTAGAGCTACAGGCTTCTGACTGGGATGACCTTCGATCGAGATAAAGAACTGCGCTTGTTTGGAAACGCCACCGGGAATGTAACTTTCGAGTTTCACCATACTCACACCATTAGTCGCGAAACCACCGAGTGCTTTGTAGAGCGCACCGGGGATGTTGCGGATGGTGAAGAGTAAGGCGGTGATCACAGGTGCAACTTGCGGATCAATCTCAAGCGCCTCCTTGGCAATCACGATAAAAACCGTCACGTTATCATTGCCCGAATCCTGTAGATTTTCCTTGATCAACGAGAGTCCATAAAGATCCGCCGCCAGTTTCGAGCAGATTGCCGCTTTATTTTTATCACCTTGCGATGCTATGTATTTCGCGGCCTGAGCGGTGTTTGATGATTCAACAATCCTCACTCCAAGCGAACGTAAATTTTCTTGGCATTGCATCAAAGCCTGGGGATGTGAATAAACTTCTTTAATGTCTTCAAGCCTTGCCCCGCCTAGTCCAACAAGATTATGCGTAATCGGAAGAAAATGCTCAGCGACAATCGAAACATAATGTTTCTGCAAAAGATTATGAATCTCTGCAACCCGTCCGGCATAGGAATTCTCTAGCGGAATCATACCAAACGCCGCCTCCCCTTTTTCAACCGCCGCAAAGACATCTAAGAAACTCGCAAAAGCTTTCGCTTCCAGAGCGGGATAAAATTTTTGGCAGGCAAGATGCGAGTTGGCGCCATACGCGCCTTGGAAGGCGATGAGCATATTTTTTGATTTTTGATTTTGGATTTTGGATTTATGGTTCGATGACAAATCTAAAATCTAAAATAATCAAAAATCCTTGTCCCCCCCTAAATCCCCCTCAGGGGGGACTTAGGCTAAAATTCAAATATCCCTCACCCCTCCGTCATTGCGAGCGCAGCGAAGCAATCCATTTATTTATGCGTTAAATGGATTGCCGCGACTTGCTTTGCAAACCTATCAATAACGGAGAGGGCTTAGCTAAAATCCAAAATCAAAAATCAAAAATGCCAAACAAATGGACTCCTAACTCCTGGAGAAGCTTACCCATCAAACAGCAACCGACCTACGAAAATCAGGCACAGTTAAAAAAAACTGAGAACCAGCTCGCCAATCTGCCTCCGCTCGTCTCCATTGATGAAATCGAAAAACTAAAATCCGAACTGGAGCAAGTCGCGAAGGGCGAGGCTTTTTTGCTGCAAGGCGGTGACTGCGCGGAGAGCTTTAACGAGTTTTCGCATGAGAATCTCAAAGGATTTTTCCGCACCATAATGCAGATGACCATCGCTTTGATGTATGGCCTCAAACAACCAGTGGTAAAGGTCGGTCGTGTTGCAGGGCAATATGCTAAACCACGCTCACTTCCTGACGAAACTATCGATGGAAACACGCTACCAGCCTATCGCGGCGATATCGTCAACTCGATTGAGTTTGAAAAAAATGCCCGCGAAGCGAATCCACAGCGCTTAATCGACTCATACTTCTACTCAGCCGCGTCCTTGAACTATCTACGTTCACTCGCTCTCGGCGGCTATGGTAATCTCGAGAAGGTGAATAGGTGGAATGAGGAATTCGCGCACAGCCTAAGCAGCAAGAAACACACCGAAGAAGTCATCAGTAAAATCAATGAGAACCTAGATTTTATGCGGGCTTGCGGACTTAACTCCAAGACTATTCCTCAACTCACAACCGCCAGCTTTTTTACTTCGCATGAAGCTTTGCTACTAAACTATGAAGAGGCTTTCACCCGCAAAAACAAAGAGCGCAGCAAGTTTTATGACCTTAGTGCGCACATGCTTTGGATCGGCGATCGCACCCGCCATCCCGACGAAGCGCATGTCGAGTTCATGCGCGGCATCGCTAATCCGATCGCCTTTAAGATTAGTCCTTCGATTGCAAAAGATGAGCTGCTGCATCTGCTTTCTGTACTGAATCCAGAAAATGAAGCTGGCCGCATCACGCTAATCTCTAGGATGGGCGCCGCTAAGGTTGAAGAGTTTCTGCCTCCATTAGTTGAGGTAGTAAAAGCTGCGGGAGCACAGGTTATCTGGTCTTGCGACCCAATGCATGGCAACACGATTAAGTCATCCACCAACTATAAAACACGTAAGTTCGACGACATACTAAGCGAGATAAAATCCTTCTTCTCCATCCACCAATCGCTTGGCACTTATCCCGGCGGCGTACATCTGGAAATGACCGGACAAGACGTAACTGAATGTTTGGGCGGCAATCAAAGAATCTCCGAACTCGGCTTACAAGATCGCTACCATACTCATTGTGATCCAAGATTGAACGCCTCGCAGAGTGTGGAGTTGGCGTTTATGATTGCGCGGGAGCTGAGCAAATAATTCAATATCCCGTCATTGCTAGCACAGCGAGGCGATCCATTTATTCACGAAACGATATGGATTGCTTCGCTGCACTCGCAATGACGCCACAACTATGACAAAAAAACACGGAACCCTCGCCATCGTTGGTGCACCTAATGCTGGTAAATCAACACTTACCAACTCCCTTCTCGGACAGAAAATCTCCATCGTCTCACCGAAAGTGCAGACTACGCGAAACTCGATTCGTGCCATCGTGATTGATGGCGATGTGCAGATGATTGTGATCGACACGCCGGGAATTTTTATTCCGCGCGAAGACAAGATTCTCGAGCGCATCATAGTCAAATCCGCTTGGCAAGCACTGCGCGAGGCTGATCACATATGTTTTGTTGTTGATGCCGCAATCGGGATGAACCGTGAAAACACAAGGATTCTCGAGGATTTAAAGAAAGAGAATTTACCACTGACCGTGGTAGTAAACAAAATCGACCTCCTCAAAAAATCAGCACTTCTAGAAACTTTTGCGAAACTCTCGCAGCTTGGCATTACTGACATCATCCCCATCTCCGCCAAAACTTCCGACGGTGTCGAACAGCTAAAAAAATTCCTCAGCGAAAAATGCACACATCCGGATTGGATTTATGACGAGGACCAAATCACCGACGCACCCATGCGCTTCATTTCTTCCGAGATCACTCGCGAAAAACTTTTCCTTAAACTGAACCAAGAACTGCCTTACTCCCTAACTGTCAAAACCGATAAGTATGACGTGTTAGATAATGGCCAGATCAAGATTCAGCAGACGATTTTCGTCACCAAAGAAAGTCAGAAAAGCATCGTATTAGGCAAGCGTGGATCGATGATCAAACAAGTCGGAGAGGAGGCGCGCAAAGACCTGACGCAGATCGTCGGCAATAAGGTGCATCTCTTTTTATTTGTGAAGGTGAAGGAAGGATGGATGAATGA
>VGDN01000022.1 GCA_016869695.1 Alphaproteobacteria bacterium | reverse complement strand
GGACGCGATTAGTTTTGGAGTTGGCGGGGAGAGTTAGCATGCTTTTAATTTCTTAAAAATGACCTCAATAATCAGCATCTATTTTCTGATTTTTTTGCCACTGATTGCGGCGCCTTGCTGCCTCATTTTACCAAACAAAAAATCCCTTCCTTTTTGGTTTACGCTTTGCTGTTGCGCCTTGTTGGCACTGCTTTCGCTATATGTTTCTTTTGTCCAGCCAGTTAGTAACGACTTCAATCTTTCATTAGTTTCACTAGCCCTTGAATTCAGGATTGGTACACTCTCGTCATATTTTCTAATCGCACTAATTTTTGCTAAGATCATAATTCTATTTCTGTCACGAAGCTGCTGTGAAAAGCTGTTTAGCACAGTTTTTCTGCTTAATGTTTTTAGTATGGTTGGTGTTTTGACCACCAACAATCTCTTCAATCTTTTTTTCTTTTTGGAGATTTATGCTCTGACGGCTCTTGGCATCGCCGCTGTTCGTGGTGACAAAAATATTTTTGTAGATTTTGGTTTAAACAGCGCGGCATCGCTTTTGTTGTTATTTGCCTTCTTGATTTTTTACCTCTCTTCCGGCCGTTTTAGTATTGACTTTGAAGCATTTTCGACACCGTTACTGTTCTGTGTTTTTGTAGCTTGGTTAATAAAATTTTTTCCTATTTGGTCGTTTTTAAAGAGGGAGAAAAAGCCGGTATTTGCTGAGTCCATGCTGGTGCAAGCGATGTTGGGGATTTTCTTACTAATGCGCTGCAACCTTGTCTCACCTGCTTTCGTCATGGTTGGAGTTTTATTAGTGGTGATCGCTTCACTGTTTTTGCCAAGACAAAAAGATACTCGTTTCATCTGCATTGCTTTGCTTGTGATGAGTCTCGGCTTTGCCTTACTTAGCGTTGGCCTGCAAAGCGCGGAAGCGTTTCGCGCGAGTTTTTTCTACCTACTAAATTTTGTCCTAGTTGCGGTGCTACTTCTCACTGTGTCACCGCGCTTTGCCTCTCCTTTTTTTACACTTATCCCCTTCACGCCGCTTTTCTTTGCAACTTGGTACATGATCTCCGCCAGCCTTGATTCATATGCCTTGGTAGCGGTGTGCATCGCCAGCATTGCACAAACAGAACTGTTTAGGACAAGCCCGACAATGATGACTTAATTTATGTTACTTCTTTCGCTCTTCCTCCTAATCCCCCTCACCAACTGCGCGATTAGCTTTCAGCACCAATCCTTCCAAACCCGTTTTGCTAGCGGCTTGGCGCCAGTTTTGTTTTTTGTTGTTCTCATCGGAATTACGCGGGTAGGGGAGGGTGTTGTCGATCTTTTTGCGGTGATGCCAGGAATTAGTTTTGTTTTTCACTTCGACAAAATGGCGCTGATTTTTTTGTTTCTGCTGAATTTTTTGTGGCTGGTTCTGGCCTTTTATTTACAGCATGGAAGCCACAAACCATTGCGAATTTTTTTAGCATTTTCGGTGCTTTTTTTAAGCATGATTTTCGCCAGCAGTAATTTCTTCACCATGCTTGTGGGCTACAGCGGTCTGGCTTTAACCGGTTTAGTATTTTTTAAGTCGCTCGCTCTTTTACGTAATCTACAACTTTTTTTTGTCTTTGTTGCCACCGTTGTCGCCTACAGATTCCAGGATCTCGGACTAGTGCTCTACTGCGCCGCACTGCTGTTACCGATGCTTTTCTTCACTCTCAATTTGGAGTTGCTTGCTGCTTATGCGCTGAGTGCTCTTTTTATTTTCACCAAGATCTATACCGACTTTGCTCGCCTTGATTTACTCGCTTACTTTGTGATTTCTTGTACCGCTGTCGCACTAGTACCAGTGCTGTTTACTAAGGATTTAAGAACTTCTTTTCGCTACCTTTTCTTGCAGCAATTTTTCTTCACCATTTTTGGAATTTGTCTTTTTGGAAATTTTGATCGCAGCTTGATTTACCTACCAGTATTGGCTTTTTCTTTGGCTATCACTCTAGTTTTCTTCTGCATTTCTAATCTTTCTCTTTATCTCATGAAATCAGGCCAGACAAGCATTCGCGGGCTTTTTCATCAAATGCCGGCAAGCAGCTCGCTGTTGATTTTTGCCTTAGCCAGCATGGCTGGATTCTTGCCGACGATTGGCGCCACTGAGAAATTTTTTCTGATTAAACTAGCGTGGAATCATCGCCTGTTAATCCCGGCAATCCTTGTGGTGTCTAATTCACTACTGCTTTTGCTTTTTGCCGGAAAAATGTTTTTTTATTTTGTCTCCATTTCTAAGGAAAAAATAAGCGAGGTGGATTCTATTTTAGCGCGCGATCTAGACCTAGATTCCAACCTTATCATGACTGCATCGGCGACAGCAGTTTTGATGCTGGTGGGAGTGGTCGTAACTAAAATTTTCTAAGACTTGTTTGATTTGACCAGCTTCGCATTAGTTACTGGCTACGCCAGTAACTAGCAAAGACTAGTCGCGTGTGTTTTGAACTTACGCAGTTTAAGTCTGAGCGGAACATAAATATTAACTAACTGCGTAAATCCAAAATGTCTGACGTAAAATCGAAAATCTTAAAGATTTGTAATGATGCAAAGAAAGCGAGTTTGGGGCTTGCTACGCTTGACTCGGCAAAGAAGGATCAGGTTCTAAATGAAGTCATTCGTCTACTCAAAAAACACTCAGAAAAAATTCTGAAGGCCAACCACAAAGATGTAAGGGTGGCGAAGGAAAATCATCTCGATGCTGCAAAAATTGACCGCTTGATTGTTGATGAGAAGAGACTCAACGCCTTGGCCAATGCGATTAAAGATGTTGCCAAACTTGCTGATCCAGTGGGCAAAATTCTTTATGATGTAAAGCGCGAAAATGGCCTACATATTCGCCGCATTAGCACACCACTTGGAGTCTTGCTCGCGATTTATGAGTCGCGGCCGAATGTGACTTCTGACATTGCTGCTCTAGCTCTCAAATCAGGTAATGCGGTGATTTTGCGTTGCGGTTCTGACTCAATTAATACCTCAAAAATTCTTGCTGAAATTTACCGCGAAGCCTTGGAGCGCTTTAATCTCGACAAGAATGCGGTGAGTTTAGTTCCAGAAGTTGAGCGTGAATATGTGGCGGAGTTGCTCAAGATGGATGGCCACATCGACGTTGTCATTCCGCGTGGCGGTAAGTCGCTCATACGCGCTGTGATGGAGCATACAAAAATTCCGGTCTTTCGTCATCTCGATGGCAACTGCCACACTTACATCCACGAGAAGGCTGACATGCAAAAAGCGCGCAAGATCTTACTAAACGCCAAGATGCGTCGCGTCGGGATTTGTGGGGCTACGGAGTCACTTTTAATCGACAGAAAAATCGCTAAAAAAATTCTACCCTTACTTGCCGATGACCTAGTTAAAGTAAAATGTGAAATGCGGGGAGATGAAGAGGCTGTGGGTATCGATAAGCGCATCAAAGCGGCGGAAGAAAGGGACTTTTATACGGAATATCTCGACAAAATTATATCGATCAAACTCGTGCGTGACATTGATGAAGCGATCAAACACATCGCGACTTATGGTTCATCTCACACCGAAAGCATCGTTACCGAAGACGAGGCGGCGGCGCAGAAATTTTTACAACACATCCACTCTGCAATCGTGATGCACAACGCTTCCACTCAGTTTGCCGATGGCGGAGAATTTGGTTTGGGAGCGGAAGTTGGCATCGCCACCGGCAAGCTCCACGCCCGTGGTCCCGTAGGTTTGGAACAGCTTACTACTTACAAATACACCGTTACTGCTGACTGCGGATTACGAGCATAAATCGAGCATAGTTTTCAAAATTGACTCTACCCCAATTCCCGCCTGCTCCTGCATTACTTCAACTTTATTCTGTTCGATGAATTCATCCTTCATCACTAGTGAGCGTAATTTGAAATTTTTCTGATCCATCAATCCTGAGTTAAGTAGAAACTGAGTTACGGCTGAGCCAAAGCCGCCAATGGCGCCTTCTTCGATGGTGATTAGCAGTTCGTGATTTTTGGATAAGTTTGTGATTAACGCCTCATCAAGAGGTTTAGCGAAACGAGCATCCGCAACGGTGATCTGTAAGTCATGTAAATTCTTTATGGTAGATGCTGCTGTAAGTGCGTTACGTAAGATTGTGCCGTAGGAGATGACCGCAACTTTACTGCCTTGTTGAATCACGCGACCCTTGCCGATCTCTAAAACTTCATCATCGTTAAAATCGATTTCACGGTCGGTATCACCGCGTGGAAAGCGGAAAGCGGAGGGGCGGTCATCAATCGTGTTGGCGGTGTTAATCATCTTCACCAACTCCTGCCCGTCAGCGGCAGCCATTAGCACAAAATTTGGCAGATTGATGAGGTAAGAAATATCGAAAGAACCCGCATGAGTCGGGCCGTCGGCGCCCACAAATCCAGCGCGATCAATCGCAAAGCGCACCGGAAGTTTTTGGATGGCGACATCGTGAACAACTTGGTCGTAAGCACGTTGCAAGAAAGTTGAGTAGATTGCGACATAGGGCTTGAGGCCTTCAGTAGCAAGGCCGGCAGCAAAAGTAACAGCATGCTGTTCAGCGATTCCAACATCAAAAACTCTTTGAGGATGTGATTTAGCAAAAACATCAAGGCCAGTACCAGAGGGCATCGCCGCGGTTATCGCTAAAATCTTTTCATCTTTTTTGGTGAGCTCGGTAAGGCGTTTACCAAAAATTTTTGAGTAGCTTGGAAACTCGCAAACCGGCTTTTGCTGTAGTCCCGTAGCCTGATCAAACTTTGGTACAGCATGAAGTTGATCATCAGATTGCATCATCTCGATATAGCCTTTGCCCTTTTGTGTGACGCAGTGAATCAAAATCGGATCAGAAGATTTGTCGTCGCGGATGTTTTGTAAGATCGGAATCAGCACATCGAGATTATGGCCATCAATGGGGCCGACATAGTAAAATCCAAGCTCTTCGAAGATGTTACCGCCCATCCACCATTCCTTTGCTGCCTTCTCAAATTTGCGCGAGAAGTTGGAGATGAAGTCAGGAAGTTTTTTGGCGGCGTCACGAAGTTTGAGATAAGATTTTGACGAGGCTACACGCGACAGATAGTGCGAGAGAGCGCCAGTTGGGGGCGCGATCGACATGTCATTGTCATTTAAAATGACGATTAGGCGGTTGTCGCGAAAAAATTCTGCCTCGAGTGCGCCTGCATTATTCAAGGCCTCAAAACTCATGCCAGCTGACATCGCACCATCACCAATCACTGCTATCACATGCGATTTTTCTTTCTTAAATTTTTTGGCGACGGAAATACCAAGTGATGCGGAGATAGAGGTGGAGCTGTGTCCGGCACCAAAGACATCAAACTCACTTTCTGATCTTTTGGTGAAGCCAGCCAATCCTTCTGGTTGTCTAATCGTGCGCATTTTCTTGCGTCGACCAGTGAGGATTTTATGTGGATAGGCCTGATGACCAACATCCCAAATCAACTTGTCATGCGGTGTATCGAAGACGTAATGCAGTGCGCAAGTTAGTTCAACAACACCTAGTCCCGCGCCAAGATGGCCGCCGGTTTGCGAGACGACAGAAATCGTTTCATAACGCAACTCATCGGCGAGTTGTTTGATTTTCTCGGGGGAAAATTTTTTGAGGTCAGTGGGAAAGTGAATTTGGTCGAGAAGAGGAGTTTTGCTCATTTAGGATTTTTGATTTTAGATTTTAGATTCTTGATTGGCGCCAATCAAAAATCTAAAATCTAAAATCAAAAATCCTAATGCCTCGCGAGCTCAACTCCCTCTTTCTCAGTATCTTCCTTTTCGCCATCGCCATAGGTATTGATGTTGTTGCCTTTCCAACTATTCTGACTATTAACCATATTGATCCAGCGCGGATTGGCTTGGCTTCGTCCTTCGAAGTAATCGGTGGAATTTTTGCTTCATTTTTTTTGAGTAATCTGGTGGCTCGGTTTGGCATGATTCGGGCGCTTGGCTTTTCGGCCTATGTCTATGCGTTAGGGATCTTGCTGATCTATTTCTATCAAAGCTTTTTTCTCTGGGTTGTCTTCGCTTTTTTCATGGGTTGCTGCTGGTTTATTTATGTGATCTCTAGACAGGCTTGGCTGAATATTTTACTCACCGATGAGCAACGCGGAATCGCCACCGGAATTTTTAGCATGGTGCTTTCAGCTGGCTTAGCTGTCGGTCCTATAATTGTCAGCAAATTAGGCGCTGCAAACTATATCTCCTTCATCACCTCAGCGATTTTGGTTTTGTGTTCTTACTTTTGTCTCTTGCCACTGAAGCGTTTGCCACAACCAGAGATCGAGTCAAAAAGAATTCCTCTCAAAGAATTTTTTGAACGAAATCCGCGCTGCTTTGTCGCTAGATTTTTTCTCGATTTTCAGACTTATCTACTTCTCTCATTCACGGTAGTTTTCGGTATTCATATTGGTCTTTCTTATGAAGCGGCAGGCCTTCTGATTACTTCCTACATGGCCAGTGGATTTTTTGATGTTTGGGTCGGTTTTGTTCTCAAAAAACTCAGCCCTTACAATGTGATCAATATCGGATTTTTGGGCTGCATTTTCTCCTTCCTAATCATCATTCTCTACAGCAAGTCATACATAATTTTAGTTGTGCTATATTTCATATTCGGAATGTCGATCTCTTGCATTTACGTTTCGGTTTTCAAGATCGCCAATGATGATTACAGCAAAGAAAAACTTGTCTCTGCTAATGCAACTTTTCAGATTATTGGCTCAATCGGATCATTGTTCGGAGTCTTAACCGGTGGGGTTTTGTTGAATATCTTTGGCGCAAATGGTTTCCCAATTGCGATGATTTTGAGCTGTGTTTTTTACCTAACTTTTTTGGTGAATTATGAGAAAAAATATTCGTCTCGGAGTTAATATCGATCACGTTGCAACCATCAGAAATGCGCGTGGAGGGGCGCATCCTGATCCAGTTATGGCAGCGATTCTAGCTCAAAAATCTGGTGCTGATGGAATTACAATTCACTTACGTGAAGACCGTCGTCACATCCGTGACGCTGACCTGAAGCGGTTAAAAAAAGAGATTAAACTGCCGATCAATTTGGAGATGGCGGCAACACAAGAGATGCTTATGATTGCCCTTAAGACAAGACCTCATGCCGTTTGCATCGTTCCGGAAAAAAGATGGGAAGTGACAACAGAAGGTGGATTGGATGTGATTAAAAATTCCAAAATCTTGCGGGAGATAATCAGCAAAATTCGCGCCAGAAGAATTCTTGTTTCGCTCTTTATTGATCCAAATAAAAAGCAGATCGTAGCCGCTGCTCAGTTGGGCGCAGACATAGTTGAATTACACACGGGAGAATTCTGTCGCAAGAAATCTGTCGCCCAGAAAAAGGAATTTCTGAAAATTAAGAGATGCGCTGAAGCTGCTGTGGTACTGGGTTTAGAGTGTCATGCTGGTCACGGGTTAGATTACAAAACAGCAGCGATGATTGCGAAGATTCCGCAAATTTCTGAGCTAAATATCGGTCACTTCATCATCGGAGAAGCCATATTTGATGGGCTCGCGCAGGTTATTTCGAAGATGAAGAAAATTATTGCTTAGCTTCCCCATCACCCTTAGACAAGCTCAAGATGACTAGTTATGCTGAGCTTGTCGAAGCATGACCAGTGACGGATGCAACCGACTGCAGAGTCCTCTTACAAATTCTTAAACGAGAAGAGCAGACTAAAGGTGCGTTGTGGTTTGGTGAGGTTGATCGGATTGGTTTCGATTACGGAGAAGCTGAAATTAGTGCAGCAGCCATCGCGGGAAAGTATGATGCCGCGAGAAAGTATACGATTGCTTACTAAATCCTTGCTGGCGGTTATGGTAGTGTTCCAGTGGCTAGTCATTTTGATCGTAGAAGAGAGGTTGAGTTGCTCGCGCTGCTGGGTGTTTTGTAATGTTTTAAACAGGAGTAGATAATCGGCAGAAATTAAGAAGCGGTCGGTGTTTAGAGTGGTAGTAACCTGGTTTACGTCGTTGTGCCAGTTGGCTTGGTTGAGTTGGAAGGAGTAAGTTAGCGTAAAATATTTTGCTGCTTTGTACATCGCCTGACCGACATAATCAGAACGATTATTATCAGCGAAGCCGCGAATCAACACGTCCTGCGCGCGATTAGTTAAGCGATAAGTTTGACCAATAGTTAAGCCGAACTCACCAAATTGATTAAACAAAGATGTCTTAGCGCCATAGCTGGTACGTTCTCCCGCCTCATTTCGATCAAAACCATAAATACGATCCGAGACGAAAAGATTACTGATCGTAAGCTCAGAGTTGTTGCTGTCTTCGTTGGGAAGTTTGGCAAAATTTTTCTTGTAGTTACTACTGACTAGGTTGGCCATCGGCTCAATCAGTAAGGTGT
Source organism: Alphaproteobacteria bacterium (assembly GCA_016869695.1). Classification (GTDB taxonomy): domain Bacteria; phylum Pseudomonadota; class Alphaproteobacteria; order Rickettsiales; family UBA1997; genus UBA2645. The sequence goes on along the minus strand of VGDN01000022.1, from coordinate 3,322 downwards.
TTTTGTTGGCTTTTTTGATCAGCGGTAAACGCCATGTGGCTGAGGCTTCTGGTTTATAATTTGTGCGGGTGGATTGGTATTCGGCGGTTTGAGTGGAGTTTTTGAAGTTGTTCTCCAGCCAGTAAAAATCGCCCTGCATCTTGGCGTTTAGGTTAAAGAGATTGCCCTTGAGGTTGAATGGAAGATTGGCTTCTGGAGTGGCTGTCGCACGACGATATTCAAGACCGTCGCGGCGATAGATGTTGGTGATGTTGGAGGTGAAAGCGAGTTTGCCCTTTGAAGATAGGGTCGGCTTGGTTTCGGTGTGGTAATCAAGCGATGGCAGCACGAATGGCGCGGCATTGCGGTTGGTATAATCATCAAGTTCTTGCACCCGCAATGTTTTGACCGAGTAGTAATCGCGCCCATGCATGTAATCGAGATTGGCGCGCGAGAGGGTGTATGCCCAGTAGTTGAAGTGATAGTCACGTAGATAGTCGCGGTCGGATAGCGTTTCGATGGCAAAATCCGAGGTGAGATTAGTGCTGAAGTCGAACTTGCCTGTGCCTTTTAAACTACCGCGATGCTTATCGTTTGTACGGTTGATGACCGTGGTGTTATTGGTGTTAGTGATTTTGTTGTTAGCGATTTCGAGATTTGCCCCGTAGCTGCCATAGCTGGTGAGGTGACGGAAGTTGTTAGAAATGAGATATTGGTTGTTTTGGGTATAGAATTGCGGCGTAACGGTCAAATCTATGTTTGGTGCGATGTTGACATAGAAAGGAGTCCTGAGGCCAAGACCAAAATTTGTTGAGCGAAAGTAGGAAGGCATTAAGAAGCCGGAATGCCGGTCTTTACCTGGTAGAGCGAGGCTGGAGTAGGGCGTATAGAAGATTGGAACGCTGTAAATCTTAAGGATGCTATGCTTGCTTCTGATTCTATTGTTTTTGCGGTCGATGGTTGATCTGCTTGATTTTATGGAAGCAAAGTCACGTAAAAAGCCGGCTTTCGTGTTATCTTGACTGATTTCGTCATTGGGGCAGATGGAGAAAACCGGTTTTTCGAAAGTTGTAGTAAGCGGATCTTCGCGATTGGTTTTAGTAGCGAAGATGTAAGAGCCGTCAGAGAAGAACACCCTGCTATTGATGAAGCTACCTTTGCTGAAGTCGTCACTCATACTTGCTTCTGTCGCTAGGACATTTCCAACTTCAAAATTTTTAATCTTTACATGACCTATGGCGTGAATGTTTTTGTGCTTTTTGTCGTAAGTGACCTGGTCGGCATAAATTGTCGAAAAGTCGCGAGTGATCTCGACATTGCCGGTGGCGATCATCACATCCCTTACTTGATCACCATCGATCTGATCAGCTTTGAGGATTGTCTGCGAATTTTGCGTTGACTTAGATTTTACGCGCGGAATTGCGAAGGAGTTATGCGGAAGGATGATTAGGATTAGAACGAGGAGTGGCCATCTCATTAGAGAATTTTTCCGATTGATTCATTATTAACATTATGATGACCCACGTGGTTTATAAACATCCTTACAGCTAAACCCAGTTGCGTTTAAGGATTAACTCTCCTCGTCATTCCTGACACACAGTTTCTGGAACGCTAACGCATCCAAGAAAATCTAGGTCAGGAATGACGAGATGGGATTTGGGTCAGAAAGGGTTGAGATGAGGGGGTATTTCTTAAGCGTGATTAGGATTACAACTAAACTGTCAACTAAGTAAGATTTTTTATCCCAAATCTTATCGTTAGAGTTGTTCCAATATCATTCGCGGGTTCAGAAACTAATATATCAGAGATATAGTCACGCAGTATGCGATATATACACCGCCATTCAAGTTGAAGATACTAACTTCCCACTCGTCATTGTGAGCGACAGCGAAGCAATCCATTCGTGAGTAAAGATGGATTGCCTAGATTTACTTCGCAAACCTCGCAATGACGAATGGGAAGTCATAGTGTCTTGAATAAGATTGGGTATATATCTTCTAATGTCTGTTATCGACCAAATCAAAAATTCGTCCCGATCACATACTGCAAGATCCCACCGCGTTTGAAATATTCGACTTCGTTTCCGGTGTCTAAGCCGCAGATTAATGTGACTTCATGCCTAGATCCATCCGCTTTTTTGATGACGCAGGTGATGTTTTGTTTGGGGCGGATGGTGGAGGTGATTCCTACAATGTCGATTACTTCATCACCCACCAAGCCTAGAGATTTGCGGTTTTCTCCTGATTTGAAGATTAGCGGCAGTACGCCCATCCCAATTAAATTTGAGCGGTGAATACGCTCGAAGCTCTCGGCGATGACGGCCTTGACACCTAACAAAAATGTTCCTTTAGCTGCCCAGTCGCGTGAAGAGCCAGTGCCATATTCCTTGCCAGCGAAAATCACCAGCGGAGTAGCGTTGCTCTTGAAGGACATTGCCGCGTCATAAATCGAAACCACTTCGCCTTTGATGTCCTTAGTGAATCCACCTTCCTTTGCGCCGCCGAGCATTTCATTTTTGATGCGGATATTGGCAAAAGTGCCGCGCATCATGGTTTCATGATTGCCGCGTCTAGCACCGTAGGAGTTAAAATCTTTTTTCTCGATGCCTTTGGAAACCAAGTAGGCGGCGGCGGGAGAGGTAGCAGAAATGTTGCCGGCGGGGGATATATGGTCGGTAGTAATCGAGTCGCCAAAAATCGCCAAAATGCGTGCAGCATTGATTTCCGTGGCATTATCGCGGTTTAGATCATCGAAAAAGTTTGGCAGACGGATGTAAGTGCTGCTTTGATCCCAAGAGTAAGTTTCGGATTTTTCGGTTTGGATCTTTTGCCAAGCAGCGTCACCACTGAGCAGATTAGCATATTTTTTAGCGAATATCTCGCGCTTCACTTGCGCATTAATCACCGCATCAATCTCGGATTTGCTTGGCCAAATGTCTTTTAGGAAAACTTTTTTACCCGCCATATCCATACCGATTGCGTCTTGTGCGAGGTTGATCTTCAAGCTGCCGGTGAGGGCGTAAGCGACAACGAGTGGAGGAGAAGCGAGGTAGTTCGCTTTAACTAAAGGATGAACGCGTCCTTCAAAATTACGGTTTCCCGACAGAACAGCGCCGACCAAAAGATTCTTCGACTTAATCACTTCCTCGATTTGTGGATGCAGCGGGCCGGAGTTGCCGATGCAGGTTGTGCAACCATATCCCACTAGGTTGAAACCAAGTTGGTCGAGATAGTTTTGCAGTCCGGAATTGGTGAGATATTCGCTAACCACTTGTGAGCCGGGAGCTAGTGAGGTCTTGACGTGCCCCTTAACTTTCAAACCCTTCTCCACTGCTTTTTGGCGA
>VGDN01000021.1 GCA_016869695.1 Alphaproteobacteria bacterium | reverse complement strand
AACAAACTATTCCACGCTCCGCAATCTGAGCACTTTCCCGCCCACTTAAAATGCACAGCGCCGCAGGATTGGCAGGAGTAAGCCACTTTTCCTTGGGTAGTTTTATTTTTTATCATTTGCCTAGAGTGGTATGAGTTGAAAGAGAGGTAATCATGTTAACAAAACTCAAATCTTTTTTAAAGGAACGTCAAATCGACTTCTTTTTTCTACCAAATTCCGACGAATTTTTCTTAGAATATTTGCCTACAAGTGAGAAGCGGATTGAGGCGCTCACTGGTTTCACTGGTTCGAATGCTTTTGTATTCTTTGGTTGGGAGAAGTCGCTTTTTTTCACCGATGGTCGCTATATTTTGCAGGCAAAGAATGAGCTGGATTTAGCTGAATTTGAGATTTTTAACCTGGCTGAGAAGTCGCTCCTGTCCATGATTTCTGCCGATGCAAGGCTTGCTGTCGACACTAGGTTGGTCAGTCTAGATTTTGTTCGTCAGCTACAAAAAAAATTCCCAAATCTTGTCTTACTGAAACATGAAGAGATCCCGATTCATCTCACAGTTAAGCCAAAAAAATCTCAGATTTTTTCTGTACCAGATCACGTTGTTGGTGTTGATTCCAAAACCAAATGCACTCAACTCCTGCAAGATTTAGAGGCGGATGCATTACTGCTCACTAAACCCGAAAATCTTTGCTGGTTACTCAATGTTAGAGCGAGCGATCTTGAGTTTACGCCGCTACTTCTGACTTACGGAATTCTGCTCAAAAATGGTGAGGTAAAAATTTTTACCGACGAATTTCCGCTACTCGACAAAGAAGTGAAAAAAATCCAACTAGATGATAGCGCTACAAACTACTGGCTTCATGATCTGTTACAAAAAAATAATTTTGAGCTGACTCATAAAAGTGATCCGATTGATTTGATAAAGTCACAAAAAAATTCGGCGGAGATTTTTGGTGCGACTAAAGCACATGAAGAAGACGGACTAGCGGTCACCAAGTTTTTATTTTGGTTAAAAAAGGGGTCAGACTCATTTTCTACTGCTGATGAAATTTCCGCTGCCAAAAAACTTCTAGAACTGCGTCGTGAATCACCAAATTTTTCCGGAGAAAGTTTTGCAGCGATCTCGGCTTTTGCCAGTAACGGCGCGGTTATTCACTATCGCGCAACTGCGAAAACGAATAAGAAAATTTCTGGCAACTCCCTCTACCTCATTGACTCCGGCGGACAATATTTTGGTGAAGATTTTTGTGGCACGACCGACGTAACGCGCACTGTCGCGCTCGGCACTCCGACAGCAGAAATGAAAGAAAATTTTACCCGTGTTTTGCAGGGCCACATTGCTTTAGCATGTGCAAAATTTCCGCGCGGAACCTCGGGCGCGCAGCTTGATGCGCTCGCTCGACAACATCTCTGGCAAGTGGGATTGAACTATGATCACGGCACTGGTCACGGTGTTGGTAGTTTTTTGTCGGTTCACGAAGGGCCGTGCGGAATCAGTAAGCGCGCACATCAAGAGCTTTTGCCAGGAATGATTTTGTCGAATGAGCCCGGCTTTTACAAAGAAGGTGAATATGGAATTCGCATCGAAAATTTGATGTTGGTTGAAGAGGTGAACAAAAAAGGATTCCTGCAGTTTAAGACCTTAACCTTAGCGCCTCTTGATCCCGAGCTGATTAATTTTTCATTGCTTACCGCTGCAGAAAAAAAATGGCTAAGCGATTATCACCAAGAAATATTACAAAAATTTTCTGACAAGCTGGATAAGGAAGGGGTGAGTTGGTTAAAGCAAATTCTTAGCTGCTTCAATAGCGCCGTAGCTGATAATTGCTGAAGCGCCGGCTCTTTTAAAAGCGATCAAACTTTCAAACATCGCCGCATGAAAATCGAAGGCACCTTGCTTAGCGGCTAACTTCAACATCGCATATTCGCCACTGACTTGGTAAGAAATAATTGGCAGATCAAAATTTGTAGCAGCGTACGCAACCACGTCTAAGTAGGGCATTCCTGGTTTGATGATAATCATGTCTGCACCTTCATCGACATCCATCGCGATTTCACGCAGCGCTTCATCTGAGTTTCTGAAATCCATTTGGTAAGTTTTTTTGTCGGATTTTTTTAAGTTAGATGCTGATCCAACCGCATCACGGAATGGTCCGTAAAAATTCGAAGCATATTTTGCGGCATAAGAAATCAGTGAGACATCGCTGAATCCTTGTTCATCTAAAGCATCACGAATCGCGCCAACGCGGCCATCCATCATGTCGGAGGGAGCAATCGCATCACAACCCGCTTGCGCCTGCACTAGCGCCTGTTCGCACAGGATTTCGATTGTTGCGTCATTCTCGACTTCGCCCTTTTTATTAAGCACTCCATCATGGCCATGAGAACTGTAGGGATCTAGTGCGACATCAGTAATTACGCCGATTCTCGGTATGGCATTTTTGATTTCCGTGATAGCTCGACAGATAAGATTTCTTGGATTTAGCGCCTCTTTTCCTTGGGAATTTTTTAGTTTCTGATCGATTACTGGAAAGAGCATTAAAGCAGGAATACCAAGGCTTTGCGCCTCTTTCGCTTTTTTGATTACACCATCAATCGAGAAGCGCGAAACGCCAGGCAACGAAGAGATTTTTTCCTCTTTATTTTTTCCTTCGATGACAAAAAGCGGTAGGATTAAGTCGCTTGAGGTAAGTCTATTCTGCGCAGTTAACTCACGGATCCACGGTGTTTTACGATTACGACGTAAACGCGTTCTGGGGAAAAATGACATCGCTAAAATTCCAGTAGTTTTAGGCCACAATGTTTCTTGAAGTGGCGGAAATCTTTGTCGCGCGTGATTAGAGGGATGTCGTGCTCGATACAGCTTTGTGCAATTAAAGTGTCAGCAAGGCGTACTTTGAGTTTTTTTGCGATAAGCTTAGCCCATATAAACCCTACCTTTCGCCAATATCCTTCATCCACCTCGAATTGTGGTAGTAAGGTAATTTTTTTGATTGTGTCGTTGGAAAGTTTTGGATCACTTAGTAACTCAGAAACTACCACTGGAGAAACGATTAGGTTGTTGTTGGATAAGGCTGCATCAATCATCTCAATATCAGGACCATTTCCGCCTTTGAGATATTCGATTAATGACGAAGTATCAGCGCTAATCATTACCTATCTATCCTCCCTTAAAGTTTTGAGATTGATAGAAAACTTTACCTTACCCCGCAAAGAACGAAAATTCTCACAAGCCTTACGGTTAGCGGTTTCTTCCAATGATTGTTTTACTGTTTCAGTGATGTTTTTGCTAGTAGCGCGCATTGCTGCTAGTAAGATATTCTGCGGGATGTGAACAGTAATTTTTTGTATTTTATTAGTTTTTGCTTTCATATTTTTTCAGTAAAATCTTGCCATAAGATTAATATGTAAGCTTATTTTTCAAGTATGAGAAATATCCTCGAAGAGATCAAGCAATACAAGCTCATAGAAGTTAGAAATCACAAGAAAGTCTTGCCGGTTTCTGAAATTTGTAAGCAGCTAAAATGCCAAGAAAATAAGCCAAAAGATTTTCTTTCTGTACTGAAAGATAAGAGCGATTCTAAAGAAATTGGTCTGATTTGTGAGATCAAAAGATCCTCACCTTCGCACGGAATAATCCGCCAAGATTTTAATCACATTGAAATCGCTAAAGCCTATGAAACGGCGGGTGCAACGTGCATTTCAGTTTTAACTGACGAAAAATATTTTGCCGGAAGGAATGAATATCTTACAGAAGTAAGAGCTGTAACAAGCTTACCTATTTTACGTAAGGACTTTATGGTCGATACTTACCAAATTTATGAAGCAAGAATGCTTGGTGCTGACTGTATTTTGTTAATTGTTGCCATGCTTCCGGATGATAAGTTAGCGGAGTTAGAACAGTGCGCCTTAGACCTTGGCCTGTCTGTGTTAATCGAGGTTCATGATGAGGAGGAATTACAGCGTGCATCTTGCCTAAAAAGCAGACTTTTGGGCATCAATAATCGTGATTTAAAAACTCTAAAAACTGACCTCGAAACTTCACTTTTCCTCAGTGAGAAAGTTCCTACTGATTATGTTTTAGTCTCAGAAAGCGGGATAAAAAACTCGGTGGATATCGAGCTATTACAACAAGCTGGGATCAATTGCTTCTTGATCGGAGAGCATTTCATGCGGCAGCCAGACATTACCAAAGCAGTGCAAGATATTTTAAGGTTAACCCATGTTTAAAATTGCCATCATCGGCCGTCCCAATGTAGGGAAATCAACGTTGTTTAATAAGTTGGTGGGCAAAAGTTTTGCCATGACTGATGACACTCCAGGCGTTACACGTGATCGCAAAGAAGCTTCAGCGAAGCTTGGCCCACTTGAGTTTGTCGTCATTGATACTGCCGGATTAGAAAATGAAATCGACGATAAATCCCTGGAGAAAAGGATGCTGGAACAGACTGAGGTGGCGGTTGCAGATGCAGATCTGTGCTTGTTTGTCCTCGATGCTAAAGAGGGTGTAACCAACAAGGATTTTCACTTTGCGCAGTGGCTTCGGAAACTCGGCAAAAAAACCATCTTGCTCACCAATAAATGTGAGAATCTAAATGAAGAAGTTTTTGGTAGTGAGTATTATAAGTTAGGCTTCGGCAAGCCAGTCGGCATCTCAGCAGAACACAAGCTAGGCTTCGGTGACATCTATGAGAAAATCGCTCCCGAAATCGAGGAATATGAAAAAATATTTCAACAAGAAACTACCAACTACCAACTACCAGATAGTGATTTGCAAATCGCCATCGTTGGTCGTCCCAACGCCGGCAAGTCAACTTTCCTAAATAAAATTCTAGGTCAGGAACGCTTAATCACTGGGCCTGAGGCAGGAATTACTCGCGATTCAATCGCACTTTCTTTTGAGTTTAAGAAAAAAAAAATTCGCCTGATCGACACTGCTGGAATCAGAAAAAAATCCAACATCGTCAAAAAATTAGAGAAGCTCTCAACCCTCGATAGCTTTAGGGCGATACGCTTTGCGCAAGTGGTGATTTTGCTCATCGATTGTAATTCGTTGCTTGATCATCAGGATGTAGCACTGGCCGGTGAAATCCTGAAGGAAGGGCGTGGATTGGTGTTTGGCATCAATAAAATCGATATGGTTTCTGGTGATAAAGAAGTCTTTCTGCGTGAAGTGCGCAAACAAATTCAATCACTTTTCCCAGAAATCGATGGGGCGGCGATCCTTGGTGTATCTGGCCAGACGGGATATAATGTGGAGAAATGTTTGGATTTCGCGCTAAAAACTTACGAGCAATGGCAGAGCTACATCTCTACTTCCAAACTGGTTGAGTGGTTGAAAACAGCGGCTGCAGAGCATGCACCAAAACTTCATCATGGCAAAACGGTAAAGCTGAAATATATAACTCAGATCAAAAAACGCCCACCAACTTTTGCGATTTTCACTAACTACATCAAGCCTCTCGAAGGCGCTTACCAACGCTATCTAACCAACCACTTACGTGAATATTTTGACCTCAAACTAACGCCGATTCGTATGGTCTTCCGGAAGAGCAAGAATCCATTTGAAGGAAAGAGGGAAAAAGTTTTTTCGAAAAAGACGCACAAGAAGAAATAAAAGAATTCATGAGCAAAAGAATTGACTGCAAAAAAATATTTGGAGTGGCTTGCGACTTTGAGGTTAGAGGCTTCACGGAGAAGTCGGAATTGGTTCCGGCAATTGATGAGAATTATGTTTTTGATCCAAAAACAACCATCGCGATTCTTGCTGGATTTGCTTTTAACCAACGCGTGTTGATTCAGGGAATGCATGGCACCGGCAAATCAACACATATTGAGCAGATAGCGGCGCGCCTTAACTGGAATTGCTTGCGCGTGAATTTTGATTCACAAATCACTCGTTTGGATTTGGTTGGGAAGGATGTGATTAAACTAAAAGACGGCAAACAAATAACCGAGTTTAAAGAAGGAATTGTGCCCTTTGCATTACGGCGCGGAGTGGCTTTGGTACTGGATGAATATGATGCGATCAAAACCGATGTAGCTTTTGTGATACAAAGATTACTCGAAGAAGAAGGAAAATTTGCACTACTGGAAGAAAATGAAATTATCACCCCGCACCACTACTTTCGCCTGTTCGCGACATCTAACACTCTTGGCGCTGGTGATGATTTAGGAATTTATCACGGTACAAATTTGATTAATCAGGCGCAGATGGATCGCTGGAATATCGTGGCCTCGCTGAATTATTTAAGTGAAGAGCAAGAGTTAAAAATCCTACTTACAAAACTTCCTTTCCTTAATTCCAAACTGCATTACGAAACCGCGCAGCTCATGGTGCGATTGGCTAATCTTACTCGCGAATCTTTTAAGAATGGAGATCTCTCAACTTTGATTTCGCTTAGAACCCTGATCTCTTGGGGAAGGAATATTGAGATTTTTCAATCGGTTGCAACGAGCTTCGCTCTAAGCTTCATGAATAAGGTAATCGATGATGAGAAACTGGTAGTGGCTGAATTTTATCAACGTGTTTTTGGAGAAGAGGTTTAATGAAAAAAATTCTGCTAATTATCACTGGCTCGGTTGCCGCCTACAAATCCATGGATCTGCTACGTTTGCTCAAAAAGAAATCATTTGATGTCACCTGCATTCTCACCGACTCCGCACAGAAATTTATCACACCACTCTTGGCCTCATCACTTTCTGGCAACAAAACTTATACCGAAATTTTCTCAGATGAAGATGTATCCGGCATCAATCATATCCAGCTCTCACGTCAATCTGATTTAATTATCGTCGCGCCAGCAACAGCAGATTTCATTGCAAAATTAGCTGCTGGTTATGCGGATGATTTGGCTTCTAGCGTCGTGTTGGCAGCAAATAAAAAGATAATCTTGGCGCCGGCGATGAATGAAAAAATGTGGGAAAAACCTCAGACACAAAAAAATTTACAAAAGCTTGTGGAATCAGGATTGGAGCTGGTTGATCCCGAAACGGATATTCTTGCTTGCGGTGAGTTAGGTGTTGGAAAAATGGCTGCTCCAGAAAAAATTTGTCAGAGAATTGTTGGAATTCTTGAAAGTCAAAACCGCCTTAAGGGCTACAAAATACTAATCACTGGTGGTGCAACTTTTGAGCCAATCGATCCCGTGCGCTTCATTGGAAATTATTCTTCTGGTAAACAGGCAATCGAAATAATCAAAGTGCTAATTGCTATGGGAGCAGATGTGACGATGGTTGCAGCCAATATCAGCAAAACCATTCCACTACCAAAAGGAAAAATTATTCGTGTTAAAACCGCGGAAGAAATGCTTACGGCGGTAAAAAATAATATGGCAGGAAGTGATGTGTTTATTGGTTGTGCGGCAGTTGCGGATTTCCGTGTTAAGAATTTTTCAAACAAAAAAATTAAAAAGACTGTAGCGGAAAATCCGACTCTCGAACTAACAAAGAATCCGGATATTTTGTATGAAGTTGGTCATGCGCAGAATCGTCCTAAATTAGTGATCGGTTTTGCTGCAGAGGGTCATGACTTAGAAAAATATGCACGCGAAAAACTGCAGAAAAAGAACTGCGATTTGATTGTTGCTAATGATGTTGAGGAGGGAGAAATTTTTGGCGCAGACGAAACGCGCGCATTACTCATTAGCAAAAACAAAACCGAAAATTTAGGAAAAATTCTGAAATCCGAGTTGGCAAAGATTTTAGCAAAGAAAATCGAGACAAAATGAAAATTCTAATTTGTGTTATCGCCATTCTATTCAACACCGTAAGGGCCCTAGCAGCAGAAAATGAGTTTCTAATCCAAATCAAAAATCATCAATTTATCCCGGATACAATCGAGGTGTCGGCTAATCAGGAATTCAAACTTGTCGTCGAAAATCTCGACAAAACTTTGGAAGAATTTGAGAGCGTAGATTTGAAAAAAGAGAAAATAGTTGGTGGTGGAAAGAAAATTACGATGGTCATCGGCCCGCTAGAATCGGGGGAATACAAGTTTTTCGGTGACTTCCATCAAAAGACTGCGCAAGGAAAAATCTTAGTTAAGTAATCCGCTGATTATGGATATTGATTAATCTCTTTGCCTCGATATCGGTCACAATTTTCGTTGTGGCTGTAGCATCAACAAGCTCCTGCTGCTTCTGCCAAATTTGATACAATTTAACCACCGGAATCTTTCCGAATTTCTTCTCTTGCTTGGTTGCTGTAGCGCTACGTGGCCGCTTCGTTTCTGTGTTTGTCAAAAGATTTTTGGGTAATGTACTAGTTGGCCTTGTTCTTGTCTCTTCCTTCGTCGCTTCCTCTACAATTTCTTGCATGTGATAATTCTGATTTTCTTTTTTTGGATTCCGCAGCGCCTCCTCCAGTTCGTCTAACTTTCTGCGATTCTCCTTTAAGTGATTTTCCAGTTTGGAATAAGTTCTAGAGTGTGTCTCTTTCAAGATTTTACAATTTTATCGATGATTCTTTGGGCAATATTTTGATGGCTAGTAATAATGCCTAGACCCTTGTTTTTACTACTTACATCGCCACCACTTTTTTCCAAAATATTCTTTACTTGATTGGCTAAATCCTTCACTGATTCCACAAAAATGCAGGCATTTTGCGCTCTCAAGTTTTCGTAAACTTCTTTGAAGTTAAAGATGTGTGAACCCGTTATTACCGCGCATCCAAGCTTGATTGGTTCGAAAGGATTGTGACCACCGATTGGCAAAAGTGAGCCGCCTAAAAAAGTAAAATTTGTTAGTTTGTAAAAAGTTCCAAGTTCCCCAAGAGAGTCGGCGAGATAGATTTCTGTAGAGTCGGTAATGTTCTCATTTTTGCTGCGCTGAGCAAATTTTAATTTGCCAAAAAGTGATTTTATTTCTTCAGCACGATTTGGATGGCGTGGAATTAGAATCGTTAAAAGATCGTTAAAATATTTTTTAAGATCTTTGTGAGCCTGTAAAATTATCTCTTCTTCACCTTTGTGTGTACTAGCGGCAAGCCAGAATTTTCTAGTGCCGATCTGGGTTTTTAGTTTCGCCAATTCTTCTTCGTGAACCGCTAAATTTTGCGCCTGCGATTTGAGATTACCATAAAACAAAACCTCTTTTGCAGTGAGTTGAGAGAAGCGTTTTTTATCTTCCTCTGACTGTGCAAAAATCGCGTCAAAATTTTCAAAAATATCAAAGCCAAACCGGCGGGCTAAAACCCATCTTTTTGTTGATCTCTCTGACATTCTGGCATTGATCAGAAATAGCTTAGCACCTATCGCACGCGCTTCAGAAATAAGGTTTGGCCAGATTTCCGACTCAACAAAAAATACTTTTTTTGGCTGCCAAAAATTTAAAAAATCACGCACACAAAAAAGTGAATCAATCGGCAGGAATTGGTGAATCACCTTGCCGGAAAATTCAGGAATTTTTTTCTGCAAAATCCCTGCGGAAGTGAGTGTGGTCGTTGTAAATAAAATTGTGACTTCCGGAAATTTCTTGAGCAGCTCTTCAACCAGAATCAGTGATGAATTTGTCTCGCCAACACTAACGGCGTGCAGCCACACCAAATCCCCTTCTGGCCTTGCTATACTTGTTTTGCCGAAGCGTTCACGCAGACGTTTCTTATCCTCTTTCTTTTTGTGTACGCGCCAAAAGAGATAGAGCTCGAAGAAAGGAAAAAGTAGAATGGAAAGAGCGCGGTAAATCGGCATTTTGTTAAATATAATTTATTTAACGGCGCATCACTTTTCTCGCTAACGCTCGAAGATGATGTGCCGCCTGGGCAGAGCATCACTTCGCTCCGTTGCCCGTTTTGAACTAAAAATAACCGTTTAGGTTATTTTTACGACGCTGCGCGTCGTCGCTCAAAACCCTCCTGCTGATTTAATAAAAAATTTTTTAAGCGGTGGGATTTTGTTGACCAAACCAAGTCCGAAGTTACGCACCAAGCCTATTGATAGGCTTTTTGTTTCAAAGAGTGAGTTAAGAATATCTGTTGCGACCAACATCTTTTTTGCCTCTGATTTTGCTTTCTTACTGTAAGACTCGATCAGTGCAACGCTAGATATATCAAGGCCGCAATAGAGATTTTGTTTTACGAGATCACAAAGAATTTTTGTGCCAGCAATCGCCAAATTAAAACCCTGACCAGCGATTGGATGCACGCCACAAGCGGCATCGCCAATGAGTAGCATTCTTTCATGAAAGAATTTTTCAGCTGCAATAGCGATTAATGGATAGGAAAATTTTTCTGAAATTACTTCAACCTTACCCAAAACATCTTCCATTTTCTTGCCAAGCTGAGCGGTGAAATTCTTTTCATCCAATGCCATGATGGCTTGTGCCGTCTGCTCTGGTGCGATCCAAACAATCGAAGAGTGATTAGGATCTTTTAGCGGTAAAATTGCCAGCGGACCGCCAGGAAGAAATTTTTCGTGAGCAATATTCTTGTGCGAAAGCTCGTGCGAAATATTAAAAACAATTGCTGTCTGTCCGTATTTTTTTGTGGTTGTATGAATTTGATAAAGCTCGCGAAGCTTAGAGAATCGGCCGTCACAGGCGAGGAGGAATTTCGAATTTAAAATTTTTCCATCATTGAGTTTTACTGAAACTCCATCTTCAAATTTAATCTCTTCATAAAAATTAGGTGCAAAAACCGTGATGTTTTTTTGCTGAATAATTTGATCACGTAATGCGTTGTGAATGTGATAATTCTCAATGATGTGTCCGAGATCACCACCTGTCTCACGCCCTAGGAAATCAAGGAAAAGCGGCGATTTGTAATCAGTGATTTTGATATCAGAAATTTTTCCTGCTTCGGTTTGTAGTGCATCATAAATTCCGATTTCTTTGAAGAGCTTTAGTGAAGAAGAGGAAATAGCATAAGCCCTCCCATCCCGCTTCCTATCTGCTTTTAGAATATCTTGCTTCTCGATGATGGCGATTTTGAGGTCAGGAGATACTTGCGTCAAAGCAAGCGCTACAGTCATGCCAGCAAAGGATCCGCCGATGATTGTGAAATCGAAGTTCATTCTAAATTTTTATTTTTTCTGCCGCCCAAAAAATTATTTTTACTCACCACTTTTTGTCCGGTTTTTTCTTCAAGTACCATTTTTGCATCCTTGGCAATCTTGCCACCTTTTTTGGCAGGAATTTTATTTCCCCCCCAGACCTTTGGATTTAGAGCTCTCTGCGATTTGACGAGTAGAGAGTTCGGCGAGTGCGGTAAAAATTAATTCCGCCTCACTCATGTGATCGCGCAAATTGTGACTTTTCAGACCCTTGAAATTCTTGTGTTCAGCGACGGTTAACCCCGTCCATTCTTGGTGAATAATGTTGGTTAGAATCGCAAATTCCTCACCTTCTTTGACGTCATTTTCCTTCCAGTAATCCGTAAGTTTATTGTGAGTTTCTTGGCCGGTCATTCGTTGCTGAATCCACTTTTCACTACGACCGAGTTTCTGCCAATTTTCGCGGGCGCGATTGAGGGATTGTTCAGGATTGGAAATTTCTTGAATACGCTCATTGCCAACTTTCGCCAACCACATTTTAAACGGTTCGGCTTTTGGCGAGGGGATTGATTGGATTAGGCGGAAAATTGTTTCGAGATCGCCGACGTCTGTTTCGCGCATTTTTCCATCTTCGGCGACCATTTTCAACTGGTGACAATTTGTCACCAGTTCACTTCCTTCCGCTTGTAGCCTCTCTTTGAGCTTGTTCCAATATTTGCGCGCCTTCTGAAATTCGTGTTGCTC